>JBDTSO010000150.1:0-7219 GCA_039931085.1 Acidobacteriota bacterium
TTTTATTTCAAAGCACCGCAAACTGCGCCCGAACTTTATCCCGAACACGATCTTTTTATTCAACTGATGAAACTCAAAAATACGCTCCGACATCTGCAAGGCGAAGATTTGATTACGCATTTGGGCTTAGAGTATTATGACTAAACATAAGGTTAATTAAGAATTTCGAGGTGTTTTTTAATTATTCGGCACGATAACGCTTTCCCGAATAATTCCCTGTGGCTTGTTGCCTTTGGCATCGTCAGCAACTTCAATCCGCAATTTTCGCGGCAAGCCATCACGGTTTTGGTTTGTATAAGTAAAATTGGAAAAGTATATAAGTCTCTCCAGCGGGACTTATATACTTTTCCAAAGTAAGAACAAATTAACTTCAACGCTTAAACTTTATCCATCATTTCCCTGTCCCAGTTGCGATGTTCCGCAATTGCTTTGATGAAATCATCGGTGATAGATTCCGAGCCGTTTTCACTCAAAATAACAGCTTTATCATTGCTTGCCTTACCTACATAAGTTTCCGACTTCAGAAAATTTACGCCTTCGCCGCTTGCCGCAATTGCTTTGCAGTGGCGAAATGCTTCGTTGACAAATTCAATCACGTCGGCGTTTTTCGTCAGAGCCGCCACGCTTTTTTCTCCGCCGGGAACATAAACCGCGTCAAATAAAACGGAAGCAACCGTTCGTAGCGCGTGGTCAACTTTCATCTCCTTGCCGTCCGCATCTTTGACGGATTTCGATTTCATTCCGATGATTTTCGCTGTCGCGCCCTGTTTTTCGAGCGCATTTTTCATCGTTTTGACATCGTTTTCATCAAAACCATCGGCGACCAGAAAAGCGATTTGGCGCGTTTTGATTGTGTCTTTGACCGTGTTTACCATACTCAAGGTGTCGTCTTTTTTCACCTTCGCATCTTTTTTCGGAATCGGCTGGTAATCGTCCGGGTTTGCATCTGCCGGATAACCCATATTCATCGGTTTATCGAGTTTTGCGGGAATTTCGATGCCGAGATTTTCCGCCACGCTACTTGCCAGTTTTTCGTTGATTTGATTCAAAAGATAAACGATCCGTTCACGAATCGTGTTGATTTCGACTTTGCCGAGTTCAAAACTGATGGCGTTGATAATGTGCGTCTGTTCATATTCGGATTGGCTGTTGAAAAACAAAGCGGCTTGTGTAAAATGATCGCGGAAACTGTCGCTTCTGGTGCGTATTTTATGACCGTCAATTTTTTCTTCAAACGACACGAAACCGCCGTCCTGCCACATTGATTGATATGGACAGCCGCCGCCGAGCGTGTTCGGTTCATAGGCGACGCGCCCTTTGTTGATTGTCTGACGAAACGCTGAATCGCGCTGATTGTTGTGAATCGGCGCAATCGGACGATTGATCGGGATTTCGTGAAAGTTAGGTCCGCCGAGCCGCGAGATCTGCGTGTCGAGATACGAATGCAGACGACCTTGAAGCAGCGGATCGTTTGTAAAATCAATGCCCGGAACGATGTTCGTCGGCAGAAACGCGACTTGTTCGGTTTCCGCGAAATAGTTGTCGGGGTTGCGATTTAAAACCATTCTGCCGATGATTTTGACCGGCACGAGTTCTTCGGGAATAAGTTTTGTCGCGTCCAAAAGATCGAAATCGAATTTGTGTTCGTCTTCTTCGGCGACAAGCTGCACGCCGAATTCCCATTCGGGAAAATCGCCGTTTTCAATCGCTTCCCACAAATCTTGTCGGTGAAAATCCGCGTTGAAACCCGAAATTTTCTGCGCTTCGTTCCAAGCCACGCCGTGTGTGCCGAGCTTCGGTTTCCAATGAAATTTTACAAAAGTTGATTTACCTTCCTTGTTGATAAAACGAAACGTATGAATCCCGAAACCTTCCATCATCCGAAACGAACGCGGAATCGCACGGTCAGACATCACCCACATAATCATATGCATTGATTCCGGCATCAGCGAAATAAAATCCCAAAATGTATCGTGCGCCGAAGCCGCCTGCGGAATTTCGTTGTTCGGTTCGGGTTTGACCGAGTGAATCAGATCGGGAAATTTGATCGCGTCCTGAATAAAAAAGACGGGCATATTGTTGCCGACGAGATCGTAATTGCCTTCTTCCGTGTAAAATTTAACGGCGAAACCGCGCACATCACGCGCCAGATCAGTCGAGCCGCGAAAACCGGCGACGGTTGAAAAACGCACGAAAACCGGAGTTTTGCGACTCGTGTCGGTCAGAAAACCGGCTTTCGTATATTTTTCCATTGATTCGTGAAGCTCAAAATAGCCATGTGCGCCCGCGCCGCGGGCGTGAACGATGCGTTCGGGAATTCGTTCGTGGTCGAAATGCGTGATTTTCTCGCGCATTATAAAATCTTCAAGCAAAGTTGCGCCGCGCTCGCCCGCTTTTAATGAGTTTTGATTGTCGCTGATTTTCAAGCCCTGATTGGTCGTCAAAGCGTTGTCCATTCCATTTTCAAAGTTCTGCGATAACTGGTCAATTTTCGCCGTTGTTGTTTCTTCTTTTTTTTGTTTATTGTCTGCCATAATTCTCCCTTGCTCTGTCATTTAATATTTGAACAAAAACTGTTCCGAAAAGATATTCAACTGAAAATATCTTTGTATTTATTTGTTTAAAAATTATTCCTTAGAATAACTCGCCCGCACGACAGTTTTAATATTGCCGCGAACGTGAAAATCGCCTTCGATTTCGACTTTTGAAGGATCGCAAGCCTTAATGAAATCCTCCAAAATTATATTGATAACGTGTTCGTGAAACACTTTTATTTCACGGAACGAATTGATATAAAGTTTCAAACTTTTCAGTTCGATGCAGCGTTCGCGCGGCAGATATTTAATGATGGCAAAATCGGGAAAGTCTGAGAACGGACAAATCGCCGTAAATTCGGGAATTTCAAAATCGATCCAAATCTCGCGCCCGACGTATTCGTATTTGAAAGTGTCGAGCGGATAAAGCTCCATTTCTTCGCGCGGTGTCGAGCGAATGTCCAGATTTTGCTGATTGGTTGGCGGTAAATTTACTTCGTCTAACATAATAATTTCTATAAAAATATCTAAAATTGTTTGAATCAAAATTTTAATCAATTTTGGTTGCCGATAACAAATCAAAGCGTTGATTCTCAATCAAAATTTTAATTTTTTCGCACCCGCCAAATCCTTCACGCCTAAAATTTGCAGTTCGTTGAGCAAATTAACAAAAATATGAGCTGTGGCGCGGGCATCGTCCGTCGCGCGGTGATGATTAACCAACGCAACTCGATAATAGTTGGCAACGGTGTTAAGGCGATGGTTTTCGATGTGCGGCAATAATTTGCGCGACATTTTGACCGTGCATAAATGTTGATTTCCGACGCGATAATCTCTGTGCATTCTGCCGATTTCGTGATTTAAAAATCGCAAATCAAAATGCGCGTTGTGCGCGACGAGAATCGAATCGCCGATAAAATTTAAGAATTCGGCGGCGACTTCGGGAAATCGCGGCGCGTTTTTGACCATCACGTCCGTAATTCCCGTAAGCTGCGAAATAAACAGCGGAATCGGCGCGTCCGGGTTGACGAGAGTTTGAAATTCAGCGACTATTTCACCTTTTCGCACTCGATACGCGCCGATTTCCGTAATGCGGCACGGCGGCGATTTCGCGCCCGTCGTTTCCAAATCAAAGACGACAAAATCGGTTTCGGCAAGTTCGCGCTGTTCGGCATTTGACGGAACAAGTTCCAAAATATCATCATTTAGAAAAAGGCGCGGGTCTTGCTCAACCAAATCGGCGACCAGCATTTTCGCCAGATTCGGTTCGGGTTTGCGAATTTTCATCACATAATCAACGACTTTGACGGCGGACGCTTGACCGCCGAAAGATTGCAGAAGTTGAATCGTTTCGCTGATTAGTAGAGAATCAGAAATGAGATTTGGAAAGGGCGGCATCTTTTTATTGATTTTAGCGTGTAAATACAAAACCGCAAGCGTCCGGCAATAAATAGCGGGTTTTTTTAGGAGATTTGAGCATTGAAAGAGAAAAACATCAAGGTCGTCGAAGATTACTTAAACGCTTTGAAACACAGAGATTTATCGCTGGCGGCGTTCGCTGACGAAATATATTTTGAAGACCCGATTGCCGAAAAACATCGCGGCGCGGAGAACCTTCGAGCGTTTTTGTCAGGTTTTATTTCCGCCATTAATGGCATTGAAGTTTACGGACACATTTGCGAGGGTGAATACGTCGTTTCGCATTTTGCGGTTGACACGGTTTTCGGCATAATTCCGACTTTGGAAAAATTTCGTATTGTCGGCGGAGAAATTGTTGAAATATATGCTTTTTACGATCCGCGTCCGGTTTTGGGTTGTTAATATTACTTTCGCCAACTACTTACACTTATGAATTCAGATCAAATTTTAGAACATTTCAAAGAAACCGACGCGCTTTTGGAAGGACATTTTATTTTATCGAGCGGTTTGCATAGCCCGAAATATCTGCAATGTGCGCGAGCTTTACAGTTTCCGATGGATGCGGCGAAATTCGGCAAAGCGATTGCCGAACATTTTACCGCCGCAAAAATCGAAACCGTTGCGTCGCCCGCCATCGGCGGTTTGATTATCGGTTACGAAGTCGCCAAAGCGTTAAATGTGCGTTTTATCTGGACGGAACGCGAAAACGGCGTAATGACTTTGCGGCGCGGTTTTACGGTCAAAGAAAACGAAAAAATTTTGGTCGTCGAAGACGTTATCACAACCGGCGGTTCAACCCGCGAATGTATCGAAGCATTAGAAAAAAACAGCGCGAAAGTCGTCGGTGCGGCTTCAATCATTGACCGTTCAAATGGTGCGGCGGATGTCGGCGTGAAAAGAATTGCGCTGGCAAGTTTGGATGTTTCGACTTACGAGTCAGAAGATTGTCCAATGTGCGCGAAAGGTGAAATTGCCGTGAAACCGGGCAGTAGAACTAAAAAATGAATTTTAAGTTACTGATTCAATACGACGGCACGGATTTTCACGGCTGGCAGGTGCAGGAAAATCATCGCACGGTGCAGGGCGAACTCGAAAGAACTTTGAGTTTGATTGAAGATGCAGAAGTTCACGTTGCAGGTTCCGGGCGGACAGACGCGGGCGTTCACGCCGAAGGTCAGGTTGCCAGTGTGCGTTTGAAAAGAGAGTTCACGCCCGATAAATTGCGATTGGCAATCAACGGAAATACGTGGCGCGACGTGCGGATTTTAAATGTCGAAAAAGCGGATGATGATTTTCACGCGCGTTTTTCCGCCAAAGGCAAAAGTTATGTTTATCGTGTCGTCAACGCGCCCGTGATGTCTCCGTTTTGGCTGCGTTACGCGCATCACGAAGCGCGTCCGCTCGATGTCGGACGAATGAATGAAGTTACACGCGTGTTTTTGGGCAAACACGATTGGACGGCATTTTCCGCAGCGCGTTCCGATGTTGGATATCGCATCAGAACGATCACTGAATTTAGCGTCGAATCGTTTTGGGATTCACGCGCCAACGCTGCGATAATCGAGTTTCGCATTTCCGCCGACGGTTTTTTGCGCTATATGGTGCGTTCGATCATCGGCACAATGCTCGAAGTCGGGCGCGGCGAAAAAGATTCTGATACAATTCAAACGGCAATCGTCGTCGGCGACCGAAGTTTAGCGGGAACGACCGCGCCCGCTAACGGATTAACTCTGTTAAAAGTTTTTTACGATTAAAAATGCTTATTTACCATATCGTTACGCCTGAAGTCTGGGAAATATTTAAAGACAAAGATTTTTACGAAGCCGAAAGTCTAAAAGATGAAGGTTTTATTCATTGCAGTTTTGCTGAACAGCTTGACGGCGTTTTGCAGAGATATTACAAAGATACCGAAAAGGTTTTAATTTTGACGCTGGATGCGGAAAAACTGACTTCAAAATTAGTGAATGAGGCTTCGACCAACAACGAGGCTTATCCGCATATTTACGGAAAAATTAACAAATCGTCAATTATAAATATTGAAGAAAAGAACATTTAACCGCAGATTTCCGCGGACAAACGCAGATATTATTTGATTTTATCTGTGTAAATCCGTGTTCATCTGTGGTTAAATAACCGTTCGATGCACGAAAACTTTGCCAAAGTAATCAAACCGACATCCGCCGAAGCCGAGCTGCTTGCGGCGATTGATGTTGCGCGGCTGCCGCAGCATATTGCGATAATTATGGACGGCAACGGACGCTGGGCGCGGGCAAGAGGAAAACCGCGAATTTTCGGACATCGAGCGGGCGCGGAATCAGTTCGCGCCATTTTAGATACGTGCGCGAGATTGCAGATAAAAGCCGTTACGCTCTACGCTTTTTCGACTGAAAATTGGAAACGTCCCGAAGATGAAGTTTCCGGTTTGATGCAGATGCTCAAACTTTATCTAAGAAACGAATTGAAAACCGTTCACAAAAATAACATTCTATTTCAGGCAATCGGGAAATTAAGCGGTTTATCCGAAGAATTGCAAAAACAAATCGCTTCGGCAACGGAACATACTAAAGAGAACACAGGAACGATTCTCAGCGTCGCGCTCAACTACGGCGGACGCGCCGAGATTACGGAAGCTGCTAAACGCGCCGCAAAATGTTTGATTGAAAACGGCGATTCGATTGAAAATTTGTGCGAAGAAGACATCGAACGCCATCTTTACACGCATAATTTGCCCGAAGTTGATCTGCTGATTCGCACGAGCGGCGAATTTCGCATTTCAAATTTTCTTTTGTGGCAATTGGCTTACAGCGAAATTTATGTAACAGGGACGCTTTTTCCCGATTTTCGCCGCGAAGAAATTTTCAAAGCGATAATTGATTTTCAAAAACGCGAAAGACGTTTTGGCGGAATCGAAAATAAATAGTCTTACTTTAGAATTTTATTGATTTAACTGCTTTTTATGAACAGTCGTTTAACAACTGCGCTTTTCGCGCTTCCAATTCTAATTTTATCAATCATATTGCCATATTTTTTGCCGCAGTATTCACAGGCGAATTGGCTTTTTGTGATAATTGCCGCTGCCGCGCTCGTCGCCGGACTTTTCGAGTTTTATACGCTGACGAAAAAGTTGGAATTAAAAGCCGATGCCTCAATCGCGTATCTCGGCGCGGCGGCATTTTTTGTCGCTTTTCTTTTTGACGCGCCTTCGAAATCGCCTGATTTGCTCCTTTTAACAATTGCGCTTTTTTTAATCGGCGTTTTCATCACGC
>JBDTSO010000151.1:0-7183 GCA_039931085.1 Acidobacteriota bacterium
ATTACGCATTCGTGCGACGGTTATTATTATCGTCTGGCATTGAAAATGAAACTTGTGGGTTTGATTCAAATGGTTGAAACTTTTGAGTATGACAAGCAGACCGGCATTGATTTGCCGAATGAAAAAGTCAGTCATACGCCGAAATATTACGAGCCGTATATCAAAAAACGCGACGGCAAATGGAACGATATTGAAACGGTTTTCGCCGCCATCGGGCAAGTTACGGTTGACGTAACGCCGATTTCGATGCTTCGCGCCGTCTCCAGCGTAGGCGTGCAGGGCAGAATGTATGTGCCGCATCTTTTAAAGGAATTTAAGGCAATCGGCGCAATCGGCGAAGAAGGCGACAAAAATTATGTTCCGGCGCGTCTAGCCATCAGTTATGACAATCCCGCGCCGAAAATCATTGAAATGACTCCCGAACAAAACGATTATGTTCTAAAAGGAATGTGGGGCGTTGTCAACAACGGCGGAACAGCGGGACGCATCAAAAATCCGAATTTTGAAATTGCCGGAAAAACCGGAACGGCGCAAAACTCGGCAATCGGTTCGGGCGGCGCGAAAGACCACGCCTGGTTTGTCAGTTTCGCACCGGCTTATAAACCTGAAATCGCCGTCATCGCACTGATTGAGAATTCCGGTTTCGGTTCGTCAAACGCCGCGCCCGCCGTTAAAGCCGTTTATGACGAGTATCTTTCGGAAAAACACCCGGATTTACTGAACGGACAACAAATAGCGAAAAAATAACAATTAACAAAGAACTGAAAAATGGCTGCAATAATCGAAAAACGTGATTTAAGAGATTTTGACTGGCTAATTGCCATTCTCGCAGTGGCTATCGTCAGTTTCGGCGTGTGGCAAATTTACAATGCCCAACCGGATATGAATTACTGGTCAAAGCAAATTATCGGTTTATTTATTGCGCTTACTGCTCTGCTCGTCGTTGCCTTCAGCGATTATCGGCGGATTGTTGATGCCGCACCGTTTTTTTACGGAATTGGGTTATTTTTACTGGTGATTGTTCTAATTCCGGGCATCGGAATGAAAATAAACGGTCAGCAATGCTGGATCAGAGTTCCGGTTATCGGACAATTTCAGCCGTCCGAGTTTGTTAAAATTCCGGTTATTCTGATGCTCGCCAAATATTTCGGTTCACGCAAAGACGGAACTTTAAAATTTAAAGAACTTTTAATTGGCGTTTTAATTCTGGCAGTTCCGGTCGGTCTTATTTTGCTCGAACCGGATGTGGGGCAGTCAATAACTTATTTTCCGATTTTGGCTGTTATTCTGTTTCTTTCGGCGGTCAAAGTACGTTATGTGATTTTAACAATTCTCGCTATTGCGATAATGATGCCGGTCGGTTATTGGGTCGGCGTTAAAACGGGCAAACTAAAAGGTTATAAAAAAGAGCGCATAGATGTGATAATTGACCCAGAAAGTGCCGATCCGCGCGGATACGCCTATCACACCATTCAATCAATGATTACGGTGGGCAAAGGCGGTTTGTCGGGCATCAAAGGCGATACGGAAACATCGCAGAGTGCGTTGAAATTTCTACCCGAACCGCAAACTGATTTTATCTTTGCGGTAACGGCGGAAAATACCGGATTTATCGGCTGTATTTCGCTTCTTTTAGCCTACGCGCTGCTTTTATCAAGACTCGTCGCCGGTGCGCGGCAAGCCCCGGATCGTGCCGGAATGATGGTGATTATGGCGATTGTCGGAGAACTGGCTTTTCAGATTTTTATGAACGGCGGAATGGTTTTGGGCTTTTTGCCCGTTATCGGAGTTCCGCTGCCACTGATGAGCGCGGGACTTTCGGCAGTTTTGGCGACATTTATCGCTATCGGTTTTGTCATCAGCGTTAAAATGCGCCGGTTTGTCAACTAAGAAAATTTCAGATTTCAGATTCCAAATTGAAATCATAGTTAATTTAGAATCTAAAATTTAAGGTGAGGTAAGAATGGCAAGAGAGATAAGAAAGTTTAATGTAAAAGAAGTTGAATCGAGCGCGCCGAAAAAGCGCGGATTTTGGAGTTATGTGTGGCTTCCGGCGGCACTCATTCTGGCGTTGTCGGCTGGCGGATTGACTGGCGTTTTGGCTTCTACTTATCTTAATAATTCGCGTTACGCGACGGAAGTTTCCGCGCTGGCAACTTATCGTCCGCCGCAGGTTACGACTATTTACGCGGACGACGGCGAAACTATTTTATCGGAATTTGCACTGGAAAAGCGCATTCCGATTAAAGAAAGCGAAATCCCGAAAAACGTCGAGGACGCGCTGCTTTCGATAGAAGACAATCGTTTTTACGACCACATCGGGATTGACCCGTATCGCATTGCGGGCGCAATTTTCAGAAACTTTACGAGCGGAAAAACCGAAGGCGCGTCAACCATTACGCAGCAGCTTGCCAAAAATCTTTTTCTTTCACGCGAACAGACTTACACCAGAAAAATCAGCGAGTGGATGATGGCTCTGGAAATCGAGCGTTTATATACGAAGCGGCAGATTCTTGAAATGTATATGAACTATGTTTTTCTCGGCGCGGGTTCTTACGGCTTTGAAGCCGGTGCGCGAACTTATTTTGGCAAACCGTTAAATAAATTAAACTTAGAAGAAGCCGCACTGCTCGCGGCAATTCCGAAATCGCCCGAATATTCGCCGACGCGCAATATGGAAAAGGCGAAAGACCGCCGCGATACCGTGCTTGACCAAATGGCAAAATACGGCAAAATCACACAGGCGGAAGCCGATGCCGCCAAAGCCAAACCGATAAAACTGGCGGATACGGCTTATTATCAATCGCTGCCGAAATCAACTGCGTGGGATTATCCGGTTGAAGAAGTTCGCAAATATCTCGAAGACAAATACACAACGCGCGTCGCGCAGGGCGGTTTGAAGGTTTATACGTCAATCAATGTTGACGCGCAGAAACTCGCAACCAAAGTCGTCCGCGAAAACTTGCGGCAGTATGATAAAGGTCGCTCGTGGCGTTCCGATTATGAAAATGTTTTACTCGATGAAAATAACCAGTCGATAACCGACCAAAAAGAAATTGACCGTACATTAAAATCATATAAGCACGCCGATTGGTATGGCGACAATTACGCCAAAGGCGAATATATTAAAGGTTTAGTGATAAAGGTTAATCCGGCAAAGGACGAAGCGTTGGTACGTTTCGGCAGATATGAAGCCGTCGTTACCGCTAAAGATATGGGCAGAAGCGGCAAAAAACCGTCGAGCGAATTGAAAGTCGGTTATCTGCCGGAGTTTGAAATAAAAGAAGTCAATGAAGACAATCAAACTTTGCAGGTTGAACTTTCTCAAGTACCGGAAGTGCAAGCCGCGATGATTACGCTCAACGCGCACACGGGCGAGATTATCTCGATGGTCGGTGGATACGATTTTCACACCAGTAAATTTAACAACGCGACACAAGGTCTGCGGCAAACCGGCTCGGCTTATAAACCTTTTATTTATACGGCGGCGATTGAATGGGGAATGACACCCGATTCAATCGTCAGCGGCGCACCAATTAAGATCGGCAGTTGGATGCCGCATAATTACGACGGTTCGCTCAGCAGCGGAAATGTCCCGATGAAAACCGCGCTGGCAAGGTCTATGAATATTCCGGCGGTTCATCTGCTCGAACAAGTCGGAGTTCAAACGGGCGCACAGATGGTCAGGCGTTTCGGTATCACAAATCCGATGGCTCCGAGTCTGCCGTCCGCGCTCGGGGCAAGCGAGGTTTCTTTGATTGAAATGGTGTCCGCTTATTCGACTTTTCCAAACAAAGGCGTGCGCGTAACGCCGCATTTGATTCGGAAAGTCTACAGCCGCGACGGAAGTCTTTTGGAAGAAGCCAATGACGCGACTTCAAAAGTAACCAGCGAATATGTCGCCGGAACGATGGTTGATATGATGCGCGGCGTAACCGGACCGGGCGGAACTGCGCCGGGCGCAAATGCCGCCGGACAACCGCTCGCGGGCAAAACCGGTACGGTCAACGACCACACGGACGTTTGGTTTATCGGTTACACGCCGAGTTACGTAACCGGCGTTTGGATGGGAAATCCCGAAAAGAAAACGAATCTCGGCGGAAATATGACCGGCGGACACGGTGCGCTTCCTTATTTTAACGCTTTTATGAGCGAGTTTATGAAAGGTAAGGAAAAGGAAAGTTTTTATAAAACTCCTGATATGCCTTCCGATATAAAATCATTGGTCGAGCAGCGCAAACGTGAAGAACTCGAAAAACTGGAAAAGGCGGATGAAGAAGCGAGAAAACTCGGAGTCAGCTTTAACACCGGAACAAAAACGCGGAAAAGTATTGATGACGAGTCAATAACAGGCGGAGATACACCGGCAGATTCGACACTTCCGACAACTAATTCGCCGGATACGCCTAATCCTGATACCAACCCGCCACCGAAAGTTGCTCCGCGTGAGGAAACTCCAAAACCTGCAACTGCACCGCCGCCGATTAAAAAGCCGGAGCCGCCGCCAGTTGAGAAACCGAAAGAAGGCACAAAACGGATGGGCAAAAAAGGCGACGGAGACAATTTGTAAAGGATAAAGGCGAAAGGATAAAGGATGAATAGGATTTGTTTACTTTCTTATTCATCCTTTATCCTTTCGCTTTTAAGAAGCCTTTATCCTTTAAGAAACCTTTCCAAATAATACGGCAGCATTTTCCGCCACCAATCCCAATCGTGATTTACGTCGTGTCCCCAAATTTCGCAAAGGTGCGGAATTCCTTTGCTGTGCAGAATGCCGCAAAATTGGCGGGTTCGATCCGGTGCTTCAAACGCGCCTTGTCCGGTTACGATGACGATTGAATCGGCTTTTTGCAAAATCGGTAAAAAATAATCATCATTCAAATTCTGAACATACTGCGCCGGATTGTTGAAATAAACATTATCGTCCGTATAATTTTTCAAATAAGAACGAATATCATAACTTCCGCTCATCGCAATCGTGCCGCGAAAATTGTCGGGATGTTTGAAATAACAATTCGCCGCCAGAAACGCGCCCAAAGACGCGCCCGTGGTCAAAGGTCGTGCGTCCTGCCCGCATTCATTGCGGATCAAAGGCAAAACTTCGTCCATTACGTAGCAGTCATAGCGCGTCAAAAGTTCTGCTTTCCAGGGCGGCGAAGCCTTATCGTTTAATAAACTGTGGCGATTAACCGAATTTATCGAATAAGCGCGAATCAAACCCGCTTCAATTAAAGGTTTTATCGCGTCAACCAATAAAAAACGCTCATATTCCAGATAATCGGCGGCGGCGGTCGGAAACATTAAAAGCGGATAACCCGCGTGTCCGTAAGCAACCAGCGGCATTTCCATTCCGAGATTATGACTATACCAAGATGTTGTATCACGTCGCATTTATTATATTTTCTCCAAATCTTATTTATTTTTGATTAAAAGAGGTTAAAAGAAAAAGAGTTTAACTTCAAGTGTGGCGCAACTTTCATACAGAGTTTTAGAAGTGTGAAAACATAAACAAAAAGACCAACTCGAAAAAGCTGCTCTTTAGAAAACAATAGATTGAAGATAATTTAATCTTCAGTCTAAATTAAAAGAAGTAACGCGCTCCAAATGTAAAACCGCGTCCGCCGACATTATTTCGCCCTAAATTTAGGAACAAATCCGTGTTGACAGTGTTTCCAATCGTATTTGAAGGTATTGTATTAAAGTTGCGTCGATTGAATACGTTAAAGATTTCAGCGCGAAATTGAAGTCTTTGACGCTCTCCGAAAGTTTTAATAATTTTTCACTGCCGCCAAATTCAAGTTGCGAGTGTCGCCGGTTCTTTGGGTGTTAGCTCTGAGATTACCATTCGTCAAAATCGTGCCTAGCACGTCGCGCATTATTTCCTCGTCGTCACAAATTAAAATCGAACCCTTTTTCGCCATAAGTTATGAAAATATACAGGATATTTGGTTGCAAAACAAAAATAAGGGGTTGTCCGGTTATAGACAACCCCTTTTGAAACATTCCAGATTAACCGAAATTAGAAGTTGAATCGAATCTGAAAGTCAAAAATTCGACCACCCGGATCCTGTGACCCGAGGTCTTGATAAGCTGTGCCGTTGGGGAGCTGTCCGAAAGTCGAGCTGGCAGCACTAACACCAACCACATCCGCATTCCAACCGCCTACACGAAAATTCGGATGATTTAAGGCGTCAAAAGCACTTGCTCTTAACTCTATATTACGCTTTTCACCAAGATTGAATTTCTTGGTTGCAGTAACGTCAAATTTAAAGAAGCCCGGTCCGTATAAAATCAAGTTAGTGAAACCGCATTCTCCGTTAAAACTCGATTGACAATTGCCGAATCCTGCGGGAGCAATAAATCTGCCGGTCGGACCGCCCGCCCCAAAGTTAGTTCCGTAGCCATTCGCGTTGTTAATGTTAATGTCAAATGCGCGCTGCGAGTTCTGGATGATGTCCACAGGCAAATACGTAACGACATTAACCCCATTTATTACAGAATCTTTACGAACTTTGATTTCCTTCTGAAGCTCTTTGGCTGTTATACCGACCAGCGTAACATTACCTAAACTAAACGGCGAACCGCTTTGCCACCGGATTACCGGAAGTATGGAAAATCCACCGACCAAACTATTTACAATTCCATTGGTGCCGGAGAAAAATGTTTTTCCTTTGCCAAAGGGAAGGTCATAAGTAGCCTCGAGTTTGAAATTTTGGCGAAGATCGAATGCCTGAACATTTTTAGCCAAATCCCTTTTGCCTTCTCTCAGCGTTGGAAAGTTGGCAAAAACTACGCTGCTTGATTGATAAGCATTTGATAACGCCTTCGACCAAACATAATTTGCCTGGACGCGCAAACCTTCCGACAATCGGCGACGCACTTCGATAACGCCCGCATCATACCAAGTTTTTGTACTATTATCTACGATATACGAGTTATTGGGTACTGCCGGATTAACGAAAGCCAAGTTGGAAGGAAGCCCGTTAGCGATAGCATTTGCCCGCCGTGTGGCACTATTTTCAATAAGGCTTGAAAACCCTATTACTTGCGGATTATTCCGGGAAAGTGCTGAGGTTAAAGTCGAATTGACAAACAATGACGAGCTATAACTAGCCTGATTGTTCGGGTTATAAGTTGTGCCGTTAATATAAGCCAAATAAATCGGCAACGGCGAAGTTCCCGT
>JBDTSO010000152.1:0-7182 GCA_039931085.1 Acidobacteriota bacterium
GCAAAGATCAGGAACTGTTCGATCTGATTCGGATCATTTGCCTGATAAACTCCATCGCCGGTTTTTCTTGGCGCTACATCCGCTTCTAAACCTTGTCCTGCGTTCATTGTTGAAGTAACAACCGCTTGAGCAGCCGAAAACTCAGACGTATCGCCTATTGCTTGGGCTGATCCGCCGATTGAAGTTGCCGTTGCCGTAACAAGTTGACCGGCAGTGAGTATTGCCGTAGTTCCAGAATTAAAAGCAGCATTACCGCTGCCGTCAGTAGTAACGATTGTCGAACCGATAAATGTTCGACCTTCATCTGCGCCGTCCGCCGTTGCGCTGCGGTAAAAATCAATTGCAAAAGTCGTGTTCGCCGTACTGTTTAGCGAGCCGATAATCGTGCCGTTGGTTTCGGCTGAGGTTATTGTCGGAAAGTTTTGTATATCATTCGGTCCGGTGTCAGGATCGCCGGCATCATTAGCCGTCATACCGACCGCATCGAGATCAATACCAATTCCGGTGTTGGTGAAAATCGAATTGCCGCGAATTGTATTTCCTGATCGTCCCGTCGAGTCAACGTAAACGCCGGCTCTGGCACTTGTCGCATTTACCGGATCGCCGTTATTAGCGATAAGATTACAAGAATTATCACATGCTCCGACCGTAACGTCAGTTCCGCCCACTGTGTTGTTCGCTGCTAAATTTGAAATTTGAACGCCGTTATCACGGTTGCCGATAGCAGTCGTACCGTTTGCGCCGACTCCGATGTAATTTCCTGAAATTGTATTTCCGTTTGCAAAATTAGAACCGAGCGAAACGCCGTTCGCCCGATTGCCGGAAATAGTGTTGCGAGCTACATTGCTGCCAGTGGTAGTAATGCCGCCGACGGTATTTCCCGCCGCATTTATTAAAACTCCGCTTCCGCTATTACTGACGGTTGACGTTGTAAAACCTCCGGCAATCGTCGTCGCGTTTCCGGTAACGTCAACTCCGATGTAATTATTGGCAATCGTATTGCCGCTCGCGGAAGTCGTGTTGCTGCTTTGGATTATGGAAACTCCGCTTCCGTCATTGCCGGAGATAATATTGCGACCACTTGAATTGCCCTGAACGCCAATAAAACTGCCGGAGGAATCAGCAATGCGGATTCCGTCCTGTGTGTTGCCTAAATCGGCTGTTCCGGTTTTATCTGTTCCAATTAAGGCTCTTCTGATGGTTGCCGAACCGCCACCGGTGATGGAAATTCCCGTGCCGAAGTTACCGGAAATAACATTTATCGAAGCAACACTATTGCTTAATCCTACTAAATTCCCCGTCGAACCAACAATTAGAACTCCGCGATTAAAGTTGCCCTGAGACGCAGTTCCGTTAATATCAGTGCCGATAAAATTTCCTGATAAAGTACTGCCGGTTCCCGTATCAATTCTAATTCCGGCTTCCTGAAAACGATTGATGACCAAACCTTTAATTACACAATTGCTGGCTGAAAGCCACAGACCAATGCCCGAACTGCCTGCGCTTGCCCCGTTGAGTTCAACTGTCAAAACCGCGTTGGAAGTGGTTGAAGAAGTGTTTACAGATGCTCCCGGAGCAGTTGAAGCGTCAATTGTAACAGTATCGGTGATAGTTGGAAGCGGCGTTAAAGGCGTTATTGTTCCGGCGACACCGAAATTTATTGTGTCCGCGCCCGCCGCGCCGTTGGCTAGCGTGATTGCTTCGCGCAGACTGCCCGAACCGGAATCCGCCGTAGTAGAAACGGTGAAAGTTGCGGCGTTAGCAATTTGCGCTGATCCCAGAACTAAAATTAAAACCGCACAGAAAATCGCACTATAACTTAAAAATAATGTATTAAATTTTTTATCTTTTGTCCCTTGAGCTGTTCTTTTCATTTTAATTTCCTCTTGATTCTTTTCAAATTTGAATGATAGAGATTTTAGAAAGGATGAATGTCGGCAGACACCGTGTTTTATCCTTTTGTTTCTCCTCACCGAAGTTTTTTTGTTCGGAAAGACCTCAATTGAATTCTTGACATTCATCCGGCGATTTTGATCGCTGCTATCGAGATTTGCCCGTTTTTTTTATTAAATCGCACGCCAAATTTATAACCGGTTAGGTTTTGACAAATCAGCTTGCGCCGGAATATTGTCAGTCGAACAGTCAAATCGCCCGACTGACAAATATTCCGCTGCTTCAATCTACTACTCGCCGCGAACAATTTTGGAGGGATTATTTGCGTAAAACTTTCTTGTTCGGGGACTTTCGCCATAATTGTTGACCGCCGTAACCTGATAATAAACGGAGTTGCGACGAACTTTTTTGTCTCTAAACGAATGAACATTCGCATTGACTTCTCCGATCAATATCGGATTGCCTTCGCCGTTGCCGCGATAAATTCGGTAACCGGTCAAGGGCGAACCATTGTCGTCGGGCGTTTCCCAAGAAAGTTGATTTGCTTTTGCGCTTGACGTAACTGCAACCGGCGGCGGAAGGCTCGGAGCAGCGGGACCGCCCGCATCAAAGTCGGAGAACAGCCGTGAACCGCCGATTTGCCGGAGAATCGTCGCAACTTGAGTTTTATCATTGACATCTTTTGTACCGTTGACCGCATTCAAACAGCTTTGTGTTAAACAGCCGTCGGCATAACCGGGAACGGCGCGCCCGAAACGATCAACTTTAATGTCCATAAAGTCGAGCAGATTTCGAGTTCCCGAAGGACAAGTCGTTCCGCTCGTGCAAATAACACCCTGCTGGACGGCATCATCAGCGCGAACAACCGACCAACTCATTCCGCCGTCGCAAGTGGTTGCAACATACGGATACCACGTTCCGGCAAACGGTGTCGCACCGGAATCGTCGCCGGTCGGATCGCCGCCCATCGTCGAATCGGTTCCGTGGAAAAACAGCGCGGCGCGATTATTATCGCCTCCGACCGCCGCCGGAAATACCGACGCTTTGATATTGTAAGGTTGTCCGTTTGGCGTACTGGTTGACAAACCGAGGTCTTGATCGTATTTCCAGGTTCTGCCTTTATCGTCCGAAACGGCGGCGCGAATGTGTTTATCGCTGGAAGTATAAACGAAGAAAACTCTGCCGCCCGCGCCGATGCCGACCGCCGGATCGTTGTCGCCGCTGCCGCTGCCCGGCAAGGTTCGCACCGACCAAGTGATTCCATTATCTTCCGATACGGCAAATCCTTGTCCGCCGTCAAGAGTCGCCGCATTCATATCCGGGTCGGGACAATTTTTGTTCGGAACATAAACCGTGCCGTCCGGCGCGATCTTTACGTGACCGTGCAAACCTGAACACTGAACGAGGTTATACATCGGCACTGCCGGAATAAAATAACTTACACCGCCGTCGTCGCTCCGGGTCGCAGTCGCCGCTCCAACGTCTTGTGAGGCGTAATACCAAGCATTTGGATAAGATGTTGTCGGACCGACCTGAACGCCCGGCAGACCTAGATTGGTTATCGGATTGCGATTGTAAGGTCCCGCGCCGATTGTCTGATGGTCAACGCCGGACGTAACGCCAGTTGTTACATTCGGCGTGAAAGAATCACCATCGTTGTCGGTAATCGCCGTCAAACTCGTACCGCCCGCCGCAATCAACTGCCCGGGAATTGTGCGTCCGGTGGTCGGGTCGGTGAACATAATCGGGTCGAGCGATGTCGGTTGATTAGCCGGATTGAAACTATTCCAGGAAGCCGTCGCCGGTGAAGTCGCATCATCAAAAGTCGCCCGCAAAGTGTAAATATACGCTTGAAAAAGAACATTTCCTGTATTCCAGTTGATTCCAATTGAAGGCTCACCTGCATCGTTGTAACCGGCTAAACTTGTCGGCGGATTATGCCGCGAATATGACGGAATTTGACAGGTGCTGGGCGGCGGACTGAACGGCGGACTAACATCAACTGCGCTGGCAATGCCGTGATATTGGTTGGGATCAGATTGTCCAAGAGGAGTAGCCGCTACGAAATAAACGACTCGCACCGTATAAAGTCCGACACCCGTCGAACTGGGATCAATATCCGCCTGCTCGAACGTCGTTGTGCCGTTGGCTGAAGTAGCAACGACATTTCCCGAAGCCGGCGTGCCTTTATAAATATACATATCATAATCGTAAGCGACTGCCGCCCAGTTGATTTGAACTCTGGCGTGTTTATTAGTCCAATTTCCTACTGTTCCGCCAATCGTCAAAGCGAATTCGTCGCAAACCGTACTGGGAACTCCGGGAACCGTTCCGGCGCAATCGGCTTCACCGTTTGCCGCCGCGCCGCCAACTTTATCGCCGTCCCAGGTAACATTAGGTCCGGTTGAATTTAATGTGCCGGACGAAGGTGCAGAAGCATCCGAAGTAGAAGCGAGTGGAAACAAAGCGACGCTTGCCGACGTGATGACAACTGCCAAAAGCAAAAACATTTTGATTGTTTTGCTTGCAAAAAATTCGTGTATCTGACTTACTTTTTTCATATTAATCTCCCCTGCATAATAATTTTGTAGTCTTGAAGGCTTTTGTGACTTTCAGCGGCATTTCGGAAAAAATCGGGAATGTCGCCGTTCATCTGATTTTGAATAAATCCTGTTGGCTTTAATCTGTTTAAATGCCGGATATAACTTTAATTTTGTCGTTCTTTCCGTTTGTGTTCTTCTTCCTCTTCCTCATCGCCTTTATTCTGAGGTTTAGCAAGCGTGAACATTGATAAATAATCTAAATTATTGCCCTGCGCGATAACTGAATAAGAAGAGTTCTCTTTCTGCGCCGGAACTTCCCAAGTGTACCGATGAAATTCCCCGACAATTTCCTCTTTCGCCGCCTTCAAATTTCCGACTTCATCAAACCGCATCAATTTTCCGCCTTTCGGTTTGGCAAACGCCGCCACATAGCGCACTTGATTTTCCTTATCGTAACCGAGAGCAAGATAACCGAAATGCGGATCATTATTTAAAGACCAAATTTGCTGACGCTTTGCCTCGTCGCGGGAAAATTTTCCAATCTCTTTCAAATGTTTTTCAGCGTCTTCTTTATTCATTCCGAGTTTGATACCCAGAATATTATCCGGCAAATCGGGAGCAGACACAGATTTAGACGCGCATTGTATTGTTATCAACAACACAACGAGGAAAACGCTTACCTTTAATGTCTTATCAGTAAGTTTTTTTATAAACATAGTTTGAGATTGTCTGCTCAAAAACACCGATAACCGCAAATATATTCGGGGAAATTATTAAGCACGAGTAAATTTCCAATAAAATATGTCGAAAGAGTCTTGAATTTGCCGAATATTAACACGATGTTACAAACCACGTCAATCTAAATACGACAAGCGATAGTTTTTTGAAAATGTTCTTCGGCAACATAAAATTACTCTTATAAAATGAATAAAAATTTCTCAAAATAACCTAAAAAATAAATTAATCCGCCTGCTGTATAAAAGCCTTTTCGTTAGTTTTGAGTTGTTGGATTCAAAAATGTGAATTTTTTTTCAAAAAATTTCTTGGGCAAACAGATAAAAATTAAATTTACGTTGAAAAACCCGCTTATTGGTAACTTTTCAGCCCGCTATTGTTCGGCAAAACGGACAAAATCTGCTGTTTAATATTCGCTGCTAAAGATAATTTGAGACAGCGATTGATTCAAATTTTGTAAAAAGATTGTTTATTCCGTTTGATAAGTTGCCACGCTGGTCGGTGTTTCATAACAGCGTACTTTGTAGACCTGCACTCTATCATCGTCAATTCTTGAGGCGATATATTCCAAAATAAACCGCGCGAGATTTTCGGCGGAAGGATTTAATTCTTCATCAAACGGCGGAAGTTCGTTGATATTGCGGTGGTCAAGATATTTTGTAACTTCGTCCGCCGCTCGCTTTAAATCAACAAAATCTATCAGCAAACCGATATTATTGAGTTCCGCGCCTTTGGCAAAAATCTCGATTTTATAATTGTGTCCGTGCAGATTTTCACACTTTCCCTTGTAACCGCGCAGTTGATGTGCGCTTGAAAAATTGCGTTCGATCATTACTTCATAAAAGCTGTTCATTTCTTAAATTATCATATAAAATCCGCTTTTTTAACAGTTGAACGGTTTTTATTCGATAAAATCGTGTGCCATTTGCCGCGCTTCCAATTTATTCATCATAATCACGCGGGCGCAGCCATTCCAACGAAGAATTACATCGTCATTCCCCGCCGGGCGCACGGCTTCGGCGCGTTCAAACCAATTCATCGCGTTGCGAAAAAGTTCGAAAGCAGTTGATTCCGAGCCGGTTTCGCCGCGTTTGAGCATCGCTTTGGCGCGTCGTTCATAGACAATTCCTGTGTAATAAGCGTGTTGATATTCGCCGTCAATTTTTGATAAATAATCTTGGATGCGCGTGTCGCCAACCGCATAATCTATGCCGAAACGGTCGCTCATCGCCAAAACCAGCGTGATCAAAGTTTCCTGATTGTCGGGTTCTATTTGCAGAATGTCTAAGCAAATACTCTCAGCCGCGCCCGGTTCATTAAGCAAACGGTAATGTTTAGCCCGTTCGAGAGCCGACGAAACCGCTTCTTTTGATAAAGTTTTCAGTTCAAACATAGTTCTCTCCTTTTCAAAGTTCAACGTTCAAAGTAAACCGTGATTTCAACTTGGAGCTTGGAACTTTGAACTATTTCTTTGCTCGGAATAAATTCAAGATTCTGGCAATTGGATCGTAAAATTCGTCAACGACGCGCTCTTTGAGCGGGATAATTGCGTTGTCGGTTATCGTAATGTTTTCGGGACAAACTTTTGTGCAGCATTTCGTGATGTTGCAATAGCCGATGTTAGATTCGTCCTTTAAATCCTTCAAACGATCTTCCGTGTCGAGTGGATGCATCTCCAACGCCGCCGCATAGACGAGAAATCTCGGTCCGATAAATTCGTCGTGTTTGTGATGGTCGCGCAAAACGTGGCAAACGTCCTGACATAAAAAACATTCGATACATTTGCGAAATTCCTGCACGCGGTCAACGTCCGCTTGTTGCATTCGCCAAGTTCCGTCGGGCGCGTCGGCGGGGCGCGGTTTGAATTTTTTGATTCGTTTTTTGACTTCGTAATTCCAAGAAACGTCAGTTACCAAATCTTTTTTCAGCGGAAAAGCCTTCATCGGTTCGACCGTAATCGGTTCTTCAACCGGCAAAGTATTCATCCGCGTCATACACATCAATTTCGGTT
>JBDTSO010000153.1:0-7168 GCA_039931085.1 Acidobacteriota bacterium
ATTCCGCGCTTGATTCCTGTAAACGGTAAGGAAACAAATTTCGCATTGTTGGGAGAACTTGTCGCAGCGAATGTGCGTCATCTTTTTCCGAATATGAAAACGAATAAGTGTTTTCTTTTTCGTTTGACGCGCGATGCCGATCTTGAATTGCGCGAAGATGAAGCGGGTGATTTGCTGCGAACGATGGAACTCGAACTGCATCATCGCCGGAGATTTAGCTTTCCCGTCAGACTTGAAGTTAATGATTCGATGCCGGAAAAAATGATTCATCATTTGACCAATTCCATCGGATTGACTGAAAAAGATGTCTATCGCATTGACGGATTTCTAAATATTCCCGATTTAATGCGGTTTTATTCGATAGAGCGTCCCGATTTGAAAGACCGACGGATCACTTATTCAATTCCGACTCCTTTGCGGCAGGAGAAAAACATTTTTGAAGTCCTGAAAAAACAGGATGTTTTGCTGCATCATCCTTTTACGGCGTTTAGCACCGTAACGGATTTTGTTGATGCTGCGGCGGAAGATGAAAACGTCAGCGCGATTAAAATCTGTCTTTACCGGACGGGGAAAAATTCGCCGATTGTCAATTCTTTAATAAAGGCGAGCCGCAACGAAAAACAAGTTGCCGCATTGGTTGAACTCAAAGCACGGTTTGACGAAGAAAACAATATTGAATGGGCGCGGCGACTCGAAGACGAAGGTGTTCACGTTATTTACGGTATGCGCGGACTTAAAACGCATTCCAAAATCACACTCGTCGTGCGCCGCGAAAACGACGAATTACAGCGGTATGTTCATTTAGCGACGGGAAATTATAACCCGACGACTTCACGTATTTATACGGATTTGGGACTTTTGACGGCGGACGAAGAAATCGGCGCGGACATTACCGATTTGTTTAATTTTTTAACCGGTTATTCTTACCAAACCGAATATCGCCGACTGCTAATTGCGCCAATCAATTTGCGTGAACGAATGCTTGAATTAATCAACCGCGAAACCGACCATAAATTAAATGGCAAAGATGCGCGAATCATCGTTAAAATCAACAGTTTGACCGATGATAAAATTGTCCGCGCCTTATATCGCGCATCACAAGCCGGCGTGAAAATTGATTTAATCGTCCGCGGAATCTGCGTTTTGCGTCCCGGCATTGAAGGTCTTTCGGAAAATATTCGCGTTGTTTCGATTGTCGGTCGTTTCCTCGAACACAGCCGTGTTTTTTATTTTTCAAACTGCGGCGAAGAAGAAATTTACATCGGCAGCGCGGATTGGATGCACCGCAATTTAGACCGCCGCGTCGAAGCGGTTACGCCGATTAAAGACGAGCGGATCAAACAATATATCAAAGATGAAGTTCTCGGCGCATATTTGAAAGACAACGTGAATGCGCGAATCTTGAAATCGGACGGAAAATACGAAACATTGTCAGCTAAAGATAAGAAGAAAGAGTTTGATTCACAACTGTATTTTGTCGGTCGAAAAATTTAATTTTCCCGCACCTAATCTTAGCTACGTAAACATTTGAAGAGAATCTTTTTTTCATCTGCGTCGGATTTCGATTATTCTTGTGCAGATTCCTTTGTTAGTTCATAGCTGGAATCCGAAAATCACCGCGCCTGAACCTTTACGCATCCAAGAATTATATTTTGACATTAAGAAAGTTAAGGCATATTTTCAAAATAGATGTCTTTCTTAAACTTTCAGCTTCATTGAAGCATCAAACATCTAAAAATTTCAAGTGAAAAAGGAGTGATACTTAAAATGCAGATCTTTTCCCGCAAAATCGTTCACATAAAATTGTTTATTATTGTTGTTGCTGCCGTCATAGCGATCTTCTGTTTTCAAAATTTTTTCGGCAATTATGAAAAGGTGAGCGCGTCGGCTTCCGGTCCAACGCCTTCGCATACCGATGCGCCGGGTGAAACTAACTGCACCGAATGTCATAGAGGTCCAATGGTCAACAGTGGTTCGGGCAGCATAAAGATTTCGGGCGTTCCGGCTAATTATTTACCGAATCAGCAAATATCGCTGACGACAACCGTGAGTCAGGCAAGCGCGGTTGTTTTTGGATTTCAGTTGACGGCAATTGACAGCCAGGGCAAACAGGTCGGAACATACATTCTTCCGACGCAATCGCCGCAACAACTGCAAATTGTTGATGGTTTTCCCAATAATACTCCGCGTCAGTATGTCGAACATACGATAGACGGAATTATCCCGACTGTGTTCGACACAAAATCCTGGACTTTTATATGGAAAGCACCGGCGGAAAGAGTCGGAAAAGTTAGTTTTTATATGGCGGGTAACGCTGCCAACGGCGACGGCGGAACTTCCGGCGATTTCATTTACACAACGTCTAAAAGCACACTCACGGGAACGGCAACTTCAAATTTCGACACTGACGGCAGTAGCGATATTGCCGTTTTTCGTCCGTCAAACGGCGTTTGGTATAGTTTGAACAGTTCCAACGGGAATTTTAAAGGCAATCAATTCGGCACTGGCGGCGACCAAATTGTGCCGGGCGATTATGACGGCGACGGTATCACCGATTACGCCGTTTTTCGTCCGTCAAACGGCACTTGGTATGTCAACGGAAGCACCGCCGGGTTTATGTCTTTGCAATTCGGCGCAAGTGGGGATATTCCGGTTGTCGGCGATTACGACGGCGATTTGAAAAATGATTTTGCCGTTTTTCGTCCGTCAAACGGCACTTGGTATATCAAGCGCAGTTCGGATGGCGGATTCGATTTCAGACAATTCGGAATCGGCACGGATAAAACCGCACAGGGCGATTACGATGGCGACGGAAAAACCGACCTTGCCGTTTTTCGCCCGTCGAATGGTACTTGGTATATCCAAAAAAGCCGCGATGGTTTTGCGGCTGTTCCGTTCGGCGCGGCGGAAGATAAACCGGTTCCCGCCGATTACGATGGCGACGGAAAAACCGATGTTGCTGTTTTTCGCCCTTCAAACGGCACTTGGTATATTCAAAAAAGCCGCGATGGTTTTAGCGGCGTTCAATTTGGTGCTATTGCCGACAAACCCGTCCCCGCCGATTATGACGGCGATGGTAAAGCCGATGTCGCCGTTTATCGGGACGGCATTTGGTATCTTTTGAGAAGTTCTGATAATTCTTTCTATTCAGTCGGCTTCGGAACAAGTGAAGATACTCCAGTCCCGAGCGGCTACATTGCAAAATAGAGCAGAGCAAAAGTGTAAAGTCAGATGTCACAGTTTAAGAAAACCTGTTGACATCTGACTTTATGTATTTTTATCCCTCATAGTTAGGCGGCGGCGTGGGTGTCAGCTCATAATCTTGGGTGTCGGACCCGGATTTGAAAGTATTGTATTAGCCTGTGAATCTTTCGGCACCGGTGCTTCTAAAAATTGTAAATTCCGCACACCTACAGTAGAATGCCGAAACCATTAAAAAACACAGCCACACGGACATTGTGGAAAAGGAGTTTGACGAACAATATAATTCACCGGAACGATTACAGTTTGCCCGCGTCAAAGTGACGGCGTTCGGTTGGTGGAACTGCGTCAACGCCAAAATCAAACGTCAAAGGAACGACGGGAGCGAGGAAAAGAAATTTAAAAAACTTTTCAGTCGAACGAAGACAATTGAATGTGACACGCCTGATAGTTAAAATTGAGCCGATTTTCTCTGTCGCTCAAAATGGTTAAAAATAAGTTTCGCGGGCGTTGCGCCGATTTTTACCTTTTTAAAGTTTCTATTGTGGTTTTTCAAATTTCGCTTATAATGGTCGGAAAGTTTTGTTTTTGAGCAGGATGGAAATACGGAAACGTCGAATTTACACTAACACAAAAACATTTTTTTCAGTTAGTAAGTTAATTTAAAATCCTGATTTAAAGATGCAGATAGGGTTGTCTATATTATGAAAAATGTCTTCAAGATTTATTTCGTCTTTGTTTTGGTGGCTTTGGCTTTTTCGACGGTTCGCGCCGACGGGCTTGATAAATTCATCACCGAACAAATTCAAAAACGAAAGATTCCGGGACTTTCAGTAGCGGTTATTAAAGACGGAAAAGTAATCAAGGCAGCCGGTTACGGTTTGGCGAATCTTGAACTGCAAGTTCCCGCCACGCCGAATACGGTCTATGAAATCGGCTCGATTTCCAAGCAGTTTGCTTCTGAAGCCCTAATGCTGTTGGTCGAAGACGGCAAAGTAAATCTCGATGATCCGATTAACAAATACTTACCCGCCAACGTTCCCGCCACCTGGCAAAAAATTACCGTTCGAGATTTGCTGAGTCATACTTCGGGTTTGAAAGACTGGACTGAAATCAAAGATTTTTCCTATCGGCGCGAGTATTCGGCGGAAGAATTTATCGCTCTGGTCAAAGATTTTCCGCTGCTTTATCAACCGCGAGATAATTGGAGCTATTCAAATACGAACCTGCCGCTGGTCGGCATTATCGTCGAAAAAGCGAGCGGAAAAACTTTTGAAGAATTCGTCACGGAAAGGATTTTGCAGCCTTTGAATCTTCATTCGATTCGTTTCAAACATCAGGCGGACGTTGTGCCGAACCGGGCGACGGGTTATGAATTGCGAAACGATAAATGGGAAAACGGCGAGCCTTTTCGCCCGAAAGTGATTGCCGCCAGCGGCGGAATTGTAGCAACGGCGACTGACCTGGCGAAATGGTGGGAAGCCGTTTTGCACGGGAAAATCGTCAAACAAACGAGCTTAGAACAAATGCTGCAACCGGCAAAATTAAACGACGGCAGAACCGTCGCGCACGGTTTCGCTTTTTTTATTGACACCTTCAACGGTCATCAAATGATTCAGCATTTCGGTTCGACCGTCGGCGGATTCGGAAGCATCGTGCGCTATTATCCGAAAGAAAATCTGACTTTAGCAGTCATCGGAAATCTCGAAGACGGCGGTTTCGGAGCTGAATATATCTCGAAACGAGTCGCCGATTTTTACATTCCGGGCGCGTTTATCGGCGGTCTGAAAGAAATTAAAGAAGAAGCTCCGAATCAAACCGACAATTTTCTGCAAACTCTCAAAGACATTGCCGCAAATAAAAATTCCGCAAGTCTTTCGACTACTTACGCCGCACGGATCAACGAAAGTTTCCGCAAACAATTAAGCGAAAATCTCAAACAAATGAAGTCGTTCGCGTATCTCGGCAAAGAAAAAATCACCGCCGAACATTTCGTTCTTGACCCGACGCTGATGGAAGTTTTTTATTACAAAATGACGCTCTCCGATAAGATTTTCTATTACCATTTCCGCATCAACAAAGACGGAAAAATCGGATTTATCGTGACGGAGGAGTAGTTAAGAGCGACAAGAAGATGAAAGTTTAATTAGAATCATCAGTTGCCGCAAAGCAACTGCGTTGGAAAGAGAAACTTATGAACAGCAATAACAAAGACGAAATGCGCGAGGAATACGATTTTCGCGGCAAACATGGCGTACGCGGAAAATACTACAAAGCGTTGCAAAAAGGTCATACGACAATCATCCACAAATCGGAAGGTTCAATCATCATAACCGAAACACGCCCGATATTTCTCGATGAAGACGTGCGAAAATATTTTCCCGATTCTGCATCCGTCAATAATGCTTTGCGCGGATTGATTGCGCTTGTGCCTGAAAAGTAAATTTATATTCTGTAATTTTGACAATATAGTGAAACTTTTCATCTTTTGAGAAGTTCAAACAATCGAAAGACTTAAATTATGAAACTTCATTTATCACTCATTTTTATTATATTTTGCAGTTTGTCGTGTCTAGCGCAAAAACCCGATGAAAAATCCATTGTTGCCGCACAGCGAACACTGCTAAAAAAACAAATCCTCGTTGACGACCTCGACAATCAGGCAAAAAATGTGCCTTTTGCCGCCGTCAGAATTTTCGTCAGAACAAAACTTGCCGCGTGGCTTTGGAAAAACGGCGTTGACGAAACCGGACGCGCCGAACAAATCGCCGTTCGCGCCGTTGATGAACTTTACGAGAAAAAGGATGAGATACCCGATCCAGATTTTTTGAGTCAAGATTTATTTCCCTTACTGGAACTAAATGCAAAGGAAACGGCAAAAAAGCTGCGGGCAAAATACGACGTTGACAGCGGCGAAGATTTGTCGAATGCCGCTTCGCTTTTAGACAAAGAAGGCGGCGCGAAAATTTTGGCGGGCAAAATCAGAAAGTATCTCGCCGACGGCAAAGATTTAAGCGCAATCTCTTTTTTGATGGGACAACTTCAAGACAAGAAATCGCCGGAATTTCTGTCAATTTTAATAGATTTGGTAAATCTGGAAGAATCAGGCAGAAACAGTTTTACGCTTAATTCGCTTTTCTGGGCGGTGGATTTTTTTAGAGATGCGTCAGTTCCAAACGAATTAAAAATCAGGTTTTATCAAATCGCGCTGAACAAGGCGAGAAACGCTCTTCAACTTTCCGAAAGCAGCGAATTGCGCTCTGCCGATCAATTGATATTCGCTATACTGCCGGATATAAATGCAAATGCTCTTGAATTATCGGCGGAAGCAAGCGCGATAAAATCCGCCTTGTCTGCTCGGACTTCGCAGAAATCCAAAGAGTTGCAGGAAAGAGATAAACGTATCGAAGAAAGTAGTGATAAATTAAGTGCATACATTTCTGAAGCGGAAAAGTCTGCAAACAGTTCCGATAAATACAACCTTTTGATTCTGGCAATACTCTTGGCGACAAAAGAGGAAAAATTTCAACTCGCCGCTGATTTGATGGACAAAACCATTGAAAACATTTCGGATAAGGATTTTCCAAAGCCTGATTTTCGCAAAGATTATCACGATCAGCGACTAGTTCAAATTGTGCAGACGGCACTTTACAAAAACGACGTTGATTCCGCCCGTTACGCGACAAAAAAAATCATCAAAGAACTTTCGAAAGCCGAAGCCTTGCGCCGACTTTCGCTTTATTATTATGAGAAGAAAGACATTGCTTCCGCGCTTGCCGCTTACGACGAAGCTCTTAAATTAGCGGAAAAGGCGGACAACGGCGACAAATCAAAATTTTACGTTCTTTTCCGCCTGATTCCCGCCGCGCAAAAGATAGATAAAAGCCGCATTTCGGAAGTTGCTTCAATCACAGCCGGAGCGATTAACCGCATTCCGACGCTCAACCCGGAAGACAAACCCGAAACT
>JBDTSO010000154.1:0-7154 GCA_039931085.1 Acidobacteriota bacterium
AAAGTCAGAGATTTCTTAAAAGGAGAAAGAGTAAAGAATAAAGTATCAGAATTTGCTTTTACTTTTGCCCTTTCTTCTTTTAATTTAATCCTAAAGTTATCATTTTAGATTTTTTCGGCGTTTGATCCGGCGGATTTTGCTGTGCCAGAGCAGGCTGCAAAGGATTTACAAATTGACTCGGAACGGACGGAATTTCGCCCAGTCTTCGCGCCGCCATCAGTTCGATATCGTAACCTTCGTGGCGCACACGCTCGTCAACGTAAAGCAGACACAAACCAATCATCCAGACAGGAATTAAAAGAATGAAACTCGCCTGCCAGACGAATTGACCGGCGATTTCATACCACGCCGGAACGCTTTGTGTGCCGAAGGTGAAAATTTCAACGCCGTTCAAATACGCATACCAGCCGAGCGGAATATAAAAAAGCGACAACGCCGAATATGTCGCAACGGTTGTGAAAATAAACAGCGCGGCAAAGCGTTTGACATTGCCGCTTGCCAAGGATGTGCTTCTGCCGATTGCCGCAAAAACGCCGAGTCCTTCAACCAACATCACTTGCGGAACATAAGCAAAGCGCGAAGCAATCAAAAAAATAAGCCAGCCCGTGCCGAAAGTAACGGCTAAACCGACAAGAAGCGAAACGATAAAAGTGATAAAAGGCGAAAAACTAAAAGCGGCGATGGCAGCCATAACACCGATAAAACCAATGATAAAGCCGAAATAAAAAATTATTAAACCGATAAATCCCAATAAGATCGAAAGAATAATTGAAGCGGCAATCAAACCGCCCAATCTTTTCCGCACATTTTTGTAAGTTTCGCTGAAGGTTATCGGCTCATTAAAAAGCAGATGCCGGACAAAATTGCGCGATGCGCCGCCCATCACCGTCAGCGTGGCTATTGATTCGATCAGCCAGATAATCATTCCGCCAAACCAGTTAAAAAGAGTGCGAAAAACCAATACATCCGGCGAAATTGCCGAATCGCCGAAAAACAACTCGCGCCCAAGCATTGTCCATATAACTGAAATTATCGTCCCGACGACAATCGGCGGCGCGGCAATCAACACAAAAGTCCAAAAATTACCGCGATAAAATCTGACTGCGCGGTCAATCAAATCACCCGCGCCGAGAGGTGCGAGCGAGAGTTGAGAATTATTTTGCGCGGAGTTTGTCATATCTGCAAATTAAGCAAAGAAAACCGATTTTAACACAAATTTTGCTGAATCAATGAAAAAGCGTTATCTGAAAAGATAACGCTGAAAGGTCAAATCTAACGATTGTTCAAATTTTAAAACAATCCAAATTGAATTTGTTTTTAGTAAGTATCCACTTTGAATTCAGCTGCATCAATCGGTTGGTTAAAACTGAACTTTTGCAGATTCATCAGCCATTCATACGAAGTTGTTCCATTGCCGGTTAAAATTTCCAAATAAATTTTATACGTGTGCGGCAATGTTAATTTGTTTTCTTCCTTGAAATCCGAAAAATCTTCGACCAATTTATATCTCGTTTCACTTTGTCCGGCTGATGCGTCAACACTCGCGCCCTGTCTTGCCGATATGACTCGTTGATATTCCGTCCGAACGTGCCGGAAAGTTTCGGGATCAAAAAACAAACTGATACTCAACTCAGAGCCTTTTCTCGGATTATATTCGAGTTCGTGATATTTTTTCCCGTCAATTTTCTGCATACCTGCGTATTTCAATTTTGCGTCCTTTTCATTGAAATTGAGTAATTCCCACGAGGTAGATAACACTCCGCTAAAAATTCCGCGTTTGAATGTGTTTTTATTTGTCAGCAAAAATTGTCCTAAATTTGAACGCTTGCCCGGACTGACAAAGCCGACCGATAAATCATCACCGTCGTAACCCATTTTTTCAAAAGGATATTCAGGATTATTAAATTTCATAGCGACCAAATATCTTTCACCTTCAGATGCTACAACCGCAATTCCTTCGGCTACGCCGCTGCCGCGTCCGAAAAATGTCGCTTTGGTAGTTCCAATAATCGTAACGGATTTCATCGCGGCGCGCGCTTCAGGCGTGCCGATGGACTCTAAATGCTTGGCAGTCAATTCCTCCGGGGTCATTTTATCTCCGCCGGCTAAAAGGTTTGCGGATAAGCTAAAAATAAGAACAAAGACAAAGGCAAGTTTATTCAAAAACTGATTTCTGTTATTTTTCATTGTATTCTCCTTAAAGTAAGAAATTACTTCAATTTTTATTGAGTTAAGTAAAGTTGTTTTATTGGGTCGTTCGATACCTGAACAATATATATTTTACTATTATTCAGTTGCCGGCACCTTGAGTAGATGTTGCTTGCCGGAAAATAGATGGTTGTCAAAAAAATATCTGAACATAAAAATGGGCGTTGCTCCGAGTAGAAACAACGCCCAATCAGTTTTATGCTTTATATTTTACAACATAAAATTAAAACTCAAAGCGTATTGCAAATTGCAGAATGCGCGGATCATACGTGCTGGTCGGCGCGATCTGTCCAAAGGTTGTAGATTCTACGTCGAAGATATTACTGTTCTGACCAATAAAGAAATTGGTATTGTTAAGAACATTAAAGGCTTCGGCGCGAAGCTGCAATCTCAATCTTTCGTTAAACGCGACGTTTTTGATCAGACCGGCATTCCAATTGAAATACATCGGACCGTTAAAAGTGTTTCGCTGTAAATTTCCGGTTTGACCCGGCTGCACGCGGAAGAATGTCTGTCCCGCAAATTGTCCCTGTCCGCCGGGTCCATCAACATTGTTGCCAACGGCTGAACCGTTCGATGCAAGCACTGCCGGATCAATGTAGTAGATTATACCATTGACAAAACGGAGTCCGAGCAGCTTTTTAATTTCATCCGAGTTCAGATTGGAAAAAGCCGTTTGACGACCGGAACGACCGACACGGTTTAAGGTTCCGTTGACATCTTTGATTGTAAGAGGAACACCCGAACTGATGTTAAAGATTGATGTAAACTGGAATCCGCCGAAAATCGCATTCGACAAACCGCCTGAGTTCAAGAAACGCTTGCCTTTACCAAACGGCAATTCGTAAAGCGTATTGATATTGACAGTATGTGTGCGGTCATAGTCCGCACGCGCATATTCCAAACCCGGATTGTTATTGTCGAGACGCGGATCAAATCGTGTTTGTCCATCGCCCTGCACATCAGACAGTACTTTCTGGAAAGTATAATTCGCCTGGAAAGAAAATCCCTGCGTAAAGCGACGGCGAACTTCCGCCTGCAAAGCATTGTAACGGTATCTGCCGGCATTCGTCAGAACGTCGCCGGGACCGATAAACGGATTGGCACGGAACTGAACATTACCCTGTAAGCCGTTGGTAAAATACAGAACAGCCAAGTCAGCCGGAATACCGGCTACAATTCGGCTGGTAATTGCAGAATTAGTTAAGAGACCGCCAGCAGCCAATTGTGCAAAAACAGGTAGATCTACCTGTCCGGCTAGACCTTGATTACCCGCATTAACGGTGCCATTAGCATTACTGCAACCGTTTGCCGCTAATGTTTGTCCTTGACTAGCTGCTAAAATCCGGCAGTTATTTCTCGCATTAATAAAGTCAGCTAAGAAACCGTTAGAAGTGATATTAACCTGATTAACGTCAATACCCTGCACTAAACTATTGCTGCGACCGCCGACATAACGAACTTCAACCACTGTATTGAAGCCGACTTCGCGTTGAATACCAAAATTGTATTCCATATTACGCTGTGTCTGAAGGTTCGGATCAATTGCAAATGCCGTGTTGAAGCCGTTGCTCGTTGCTGCGTTTTGTGCGCGGAAAGTTGTTGGAGGTGCTGCAAATGTCGGCAAACTAAAGCCCGGCAGATTGCCAAACCGTGCGTTGAAAGTAGAAACATTACCGGCAAAAGCCGTAAAATTCAATCCCGGATTGCCACTTCCGGCATTATCCGTCGAACGGACATATTCGTCGTTAATATATCCGATGCGGAATCCGCCGCGAATAACTGTTTGTCTTTCTTTACCGAAGAGCGAACCCAAGAAACCTTCGCCGCCCGGCGTGTAAGCAAAACTCACGTTTGGTCCAAAGTTGTTTCTGTCGGGTTTGTAAAAATCTCCGGGTTTTCCGGCATTTGTGCCAACTAGAACATACCGACCATCAGGATTGAGAACCGCATTACGAACATCATTGAAGTTCTTAGCTGCGCCTAAATCAGGTTCGAGATATACTTGATCGGGACTGTTCAGCGGAGTGAAATAATCATATCGCAAGCCGAGATTTAACGTCAGACTCGGAGTAACTCTCCATTGATCGGCAAAATACAAACCGGTTGTATTGTATTGTAGTTTGTTTAACCTTGACGCGCCGAGAGCCGGTCCGACTGTCGGATTAACAAAGTTTGCGGTGACTGTTCCGCTGCCGACGATGCCGCCGAGCAAATATCGAAGTGAATCGGCAAGTGCGCGATCATTAGAACTGATTCCGCCCGGGAACAAACTTGAAGCTAAACGCGGCGTGTTTGTGTTTCCCGTGCCGCTGATATTGTAAACCGGAACTTGGTTAAAGTTGGTCTGAGATTGAATTCTTTCCGCGTTATAATCAATACCGAAGCGCAATGAGTGTTTACCGACAGTGTATGAAGCATTGTCTTGAAAAGTATATTGCTTGGTATCACGTCCTTGATTTTGGAAACTCGGTTCGGGAGTGCTTAATCCAAACGGCAATCCGCCGATCAGATAACTGGTCGGAAAAGCTGAGGCTTGGTTAAAGAACGGATTGCTCTTGTTAAATGCGCCGCGAACTTCATTTACAAAATTTGACCCGATCACCGTTCGGTAACTCGCTACGAACAATTGAGTAGGTCCAATTTGATTAGCAAAAGGAATTTGATTAAAACCACCGCCATCTGCATCAGGACGATCATTCAAATCGTCATTATATTTATAGACGAAATAGATGCCGTTTCGATCATTTATGTCAACGTCAAAACGACTTGCGAAAGAATTTCTCTTTCTATTGTTGTTTTGATCGAAAACAAAAGTTTGAGTTACCGGTCCGCCACTGCCGAAATTCTGAGATGTCCCGTTGCCGGAACCCGGAGTCAGCGAAAGAAATCTCGCCTGAATGGTCGGGTCAACCGCCAACGCACCGCCGGCTGATGCGGGGATCGCGCCGGTTAATCCGGCACCTGTCAAGACATTAACTGTCCTGCTAACTCCGGCGTTATCAATGTATGTGAAATTTCCTGTGCGGAATTGATTTAACAGAACACGTCTGGTTGCGCCAAATGTTTGACGTTGGTCAAATCTTTCATAATTGGCGAAGAAGAATGCCTTGCCTCTATCAACAATAGGACCGCCTTCCCCGAAATGAAGAAGGGGAACAGGACCGGAAACTTTAGCACCATATTGATTACGATTCAAAAACCGTCTGTCTAATCCGGCAGCGTTTCTGCCAAAATCATTAGCAGCAAATTTCGAATTGCGGTTGTATTCATACAATGCGCCGTGAAAATCTTTACCACCACGCGGCGTAACTAACAGAACCTGCGTTGAACCGCCGTTGCCGAGTTCTGCGCCGGCGTTTTGCGTGGTCACGGTAAATTCGCCCGTGTCATCAACCGTCGGCTGATCTTGGACAAATCCACCGGAACGGATAAAGTTATCTTGAACATTAATACCGTCGCGCGTGTAGTTGACGGATGATGAACGCTGTCCGTTAATTGAACTACTCGTTGCATTAACACCCGCTTGCAGATCAAGCAAAGCGAGCGGGTTACGTCCGTTAATCGGAAGTTCTAAAACTTGCCGCGGGCTGACCGTATTGCTCAAAGAAGCATCTGTCGAGTTGATAATATCAGCTCCGGCAGTTACTATTACTGTTTCTGTAACGCCGCCGACCTGCAATTTTGCATCGAGCGTATAATCGCGGTTAGCGTCAATTTTTACTTCGTTGGCGATAAACTTCTTAAAACCATTTGCCGCTACGCTTACGGTATAAGTACCGAAACTTAACTGTTCAAACTTATAACCGCCGCTGTCGTTACTTACGGCAGTAACTTCACGACCTGTTTGGTTATCGATAACTGTTACAGTTGCTCCCGGCAACAAACCGTCCGGGCTGGCAACGGTACCGATAAGGCGACCAGTTGTAGATTGAGCGATTGTCAATGATGCAAACAAACAAAGCATTAACATCGCAAAAATAAATTTTCTCATTTTGTTTCCCCTCAATTTTTATTTATTTGGTTAATTTCTTATGTGTAAGCTGAAGAACTCAGCCGTTGAAAGTTAAAAACCACTATACTAACTTGAAAAAGAGCAATTACCGTTCCGTGTGTGCTGATTCTTTCAATATAATGTTTGACAGACCGCTGTTTTTCTATGCAAAACAACACCATTCCTTTATGTAGATTAGGAAAAAATTAGTTCTGTAAAATAGTGATTGACTGAAATTCCGTGCGGGAATAAGTTAATAAACTGCATTTTTCTACTTTGGGAAACTACTGCTAAATCCAATTTTTTGTATAAAAGCACAAATATTCGGATGATATTTTTCCGGTGAGTTACAAAATAAAGCGGCTGAAAAAACTACCTTTCCGAGAAAAGGTGTAGAAATTTGCAGTTGATTTTTTGCTTGCCGATTGTGTAATGAGGATAAAGCGCAGGGAAAAATTTACCGCGAAATACTTTGTAATTTTTCGGCAATTTCTTTTGTTCTCAATTTTATCTCCGCTTCATCAATTTTTTTCGCTTGCCCGTCGCGGTAAATTGCCTCTCCGCCAACCATTGTCAAACGAACATCACGCGCATTTGAAGCGAAAAGTAACGCCGAATAAATATTATGAACGGGCATTTGCGCGATATTTTCGAGCGAAATAACAATCAAATCGGCTTGTTTTCCGGTTTGAAGTGTTCCAATTTCATTTTCCAAATCTAACGCTGCCGCACTGCCGAAAGTTGCTGTTTTGATAATTTCTTCGGCGTTCAAAAATCGTTTTTTATTTTCCGCATTTCGCGCGAAAAGTGTCGCAAAGCGGGCTTCTTCCAAAATGTCGCAGGTGTTGTTGCTCGCCACCGAATCGCTGCCGAAACCGACGCGGATTTTTTCGTCTAAAAACTTTTCGAGCGGCGCGATGCCGTGTCCGAATTTGGCGTTTGATTTCGGACA
>JBDTSO010000155.1:0-7144 GCA_039931085.1 Acidobacteriota bacterium
AATTTGAATCAGCGAACGCGCTGTTCATATTTTTACGATACGGCGATGCCGTGCAACAAGCGCGAACCGAATTCCGGTTGCGGCGCACTCGAAGGAATCAACCGAATGCACGCAATTTTCGGCTGGTCGAAGGAATGCGTGGCGGTTCATCCGTCCGATATGTGCGTCGCGCTCGTCGCGCTTGATGCGGTAGTGAAAGTTCAAGGCAAAGACGGCGCAACGCGCTCGATTCCGTTTGCCGAATATCATCGTCTGCCGGGCGATATGCCGCAAAAAGACAACACGCTCCAACACGGCGAATTGATTACGGCGATTGAGATTCCGAAAAATAGCTTCGCCAACAAATCTTATTATTTAAAAGTCCGCGACCGCGCAAGTTATGCGTTTGCATTGGTTTCGGTTGCTGCCGCATTGGATATGAACGGCAGTAAAATCAAAGATGTAAGAATTGCGATGGGCGGCGTGGCGCACAAACCTTGGAGAGCGTCGGAAGCCGAAAAATTCTTAAACGGCAAAGATGCGACGGAAGCGGATTTCAAACTCGCCGCCGAAGCCGAAATGAAAATGGCAAAACCGCTCGAATACAATAAATTCAAAGTCGAACTCGGCAAACGCGCGATTGTCCGCGCCTTGATGATGGCGATGAACGGCGGCAAAGTTTGATTTTGTTGACGTATTTTTCACCGCAGAGGCGCAGAGATAATGCAGAGTTTCACAGAGATTGTCTCAGCGTTTCTCGGCGAATACTCTGTGCCTCTGCGGTGAAAACATATAAAAGCCAGACGTATGAAATCGGTTGAATAATCAAAGGATTTAGAAAATGGGCAATAAACTAAATGTAATCGGCGAAGCGATCAACCGGATTGACGGGTTTTTGAAAGTTACCGGAACGGCGAATTATGCGATGGATTTTCCGGTTAATAATTCGGCGCACGGTTTTCTCTTTAAAAGCGAAATTGCGGCGGGAAAAATTCTCGATATTGATACGAGCGCGGCGGAGAAATCGCCGGGCGTGATTGCCGTTATTACGCATAAAAATGCGATCAAAATTAAACCTTCGCGGAGTTTGCGCGGCGACGCGGTTCTGCAGAATGCGGATATTGAATATTTTGGCGAAAACATCGGCGTTGTCGTTGCCGAAACTTTTGAACAGGCGCGTTATGCGGCGCGGCTTGTCAAAGTCAGTTATCAAAAAGCTGTGCCGAAAGTTGATTTTGAAAAGGAAAAAAATTCGGCTGTCGGCGCAAAAGGTCGGGAAGACGAAATTCACGGCGATGTCGAAAAGGCTTATCAAAATGCGGCGTTCAAAGTTGACGAAACTTATATTACGCCTATCGAACATCATCATCCGATGGCTCCGCACGCGACGATTGCCGTTTGGGACGGCGATGATAAATTGTTGCTTTACAACGAATCGCAAATCGTCAACGGCGTGCAGTTTGCGATTGCCGGAACATTCGGTTTGAAGCCGGAAAACGTCCGCGTGATTACGCCGCACGTCGGCGGCGGTTTTGGCTCGAAAGGCGGCGCGTGGGGTCACGTCGTCGTTGCCGCGATTGCCGCGAAAATGACGAAACGCCCTGTAAAATTAGCTTTGACCAGACAAATGATGGTTAATTCCGTCGGACTTCGGCAGAAAAATATTCAACATTTGAAACTTGCGGCGACGAAGGACGGAAAATTGATTTCGCTCGCCCACGAAACGACGACGCATTGCGCGATCAACGAAGAATTTGTCGAGCCGTGCGGCGATGTTTCCGAACATTTGTATGCGGCGGAAAATTTGAAAATTTCGTATCGCGTTGCACCGATGAATATTATTTTGCCGACTTATACACGCGCTCCCGGAAAATCTACGGGAAGTTTCGCGCTGGAGTCGGCGATTGACGAACTCGCTTATAAATTAAAAATTGATCCGGTTGAATTTCGCATCAAAAATGAACCGGAAAAAGACCCGTCGAACGGACTGCCTTTTTCTTCGCGTTCGCTCATCGAAGCGTTGCGAAAGGGCGCGGAAGTTTTCGGCTGGAATAAAAGAAAATTCGAGACTCGTCAGACGAAAAACGGCGAATTTTGGATTGGTTACGGTGTCGGCTGCGGCGTTTATCCTTCGCGTCAGCGTGAAACTTCAACACTTGTCAAACTCAGACGAAACGGTGATGACGTGAATGCAAGCATCGAACTTGCCGCATCGGATTTGGGAACGGGAACTTATACGATTTTGGCGCAGGTTGCGGCGGAAACGCTCGGTTTGCCGACCAATAAAATCGGCGTAAAAATCGGCGATTCGAGTTTGCCGCCCGCCGCCGGTTCAGTCGGTTCGGTTGGCGCGGCGAGTTTTTCCAACTCGGTTTATGAAGGCTGTTTGCAGGCGTTGAAAGAACTTCAAGCAAAGTCGAATCGCCAATATTTTGCCGAACCGTCGGTTAGCGAATTGATGGAAGCCGCGAAATTAACCGAATTTGAAACCAGAGTTGACGCGAAACCTTTGGCAATTGCCGAGAAATACGCTTCGCATTCGTATAACGCGAATTTTGCGGAAGTTTGGGTGAACGACGCAACCGGAATGGTCAGAGTCAAACGCTTTGTTTCGGCAACCGGCGCAGGCAGAATTTTGAACCCGAAAACATCGCGTTCGCAGATGATCGGCGGCGCAATTTGGGGAATCGGTCAGGCTTTGACCGAAGAATCGCAACTCGATCCGCGTTGGGGAAATTTCGTAACGCGCACATTTGCCGATTATCACATTCCGTCAAATCTCGACGTTCCCGATATGCAGACGATTTTTATTAACGAAGAAGACAAATTCGTCAATAAACTCGGTGTTAAAGGCATCGGCGAAGTCGGCATCGTCGGAGTCGCCGCGTCGATTGTCAACGCGATTTTTAATGCGACGGGCAAACGTATTCGAGAATTGCCGGTTACGCCGGATAAACTGGTTTGAAGTTAGGAAAAAATAAAATTAACCGCAGATAGGTGCAGATGAACGCGGGTGTTTTTGTAATGTAAATCCTGTCAATCTAATATAAAAATCTGCGTCTATCTGCGGTTAATTTTTTAAGAAGTTTTAGGTGAAAATTATGATGAAAACAGATGTGATCGGCAAACCGATTGACCGCAAAGACGGGCGATTGAAAGTTACAGGACAGGCAAAATATGCGGCGGAATTCGGCGTGAATAATGTCGCTTATGCGTTTCCGATTCGTTCGACGATTGGGAACGGAATGATTACCGCGTTTGATGTGAGCGGCGCGGAAAAGGTGGACGGCGTTTTGCAGATTTTTACGCCTGACAATGCGCCGCGTTTGAAGGCAGTCAATATGGCGGAATTGTTTGGAGCGGGCAGTTTTCTCGGCGAAGCGATTTTGCCTTTGCAGGATAAAAAGATTAGTTATTTCGGTCAGTATATCGGTTTGGTTGTTGCCGAAACTTACGAACAGGCACGAACCGCTGCTGAAATGGTCAAGGTTACATACTCGAAAGAAACGCCGGCGATTGATTTGAGAACCGAGATGCCAAAAGCCACGATGCCGAAAGCGGGATTCGGCGGTCCGGTGCAAATGAACGTCGGGAAAACTGCGGAAATAATTAAATCCGCACCTGTTAAAATCGAACAGACATACACGACGCGCACCGAAGTTCATCATCCGATGGAGCCGCACGCGACGATTGCCGTTTGGAGCGGTTCTGATAAACTTTTGATTTATGATGCGACGCAGGGCGTGAAAGGCGTTCAGGGTTTGGCTTCGTATTTTTATGATCTGAAGCCGGAAAATGTGCAAGTATTGTCGCCTTTTGTCGGCGGCGGTTTCGGCTGTAAAGGTTCGCAATGGTCGCACATTTTGATGACGATTATGGCGGCAAAAGCCGTTAAACGTCCCGTAAAATTTGTGTTGACGCGGCAGATGATGGTTACAAATGTCGGGCGCAGATCGGAAACTATACAAAAAGTCGCGCTTGCATCCGACAAAAGCGGAAATCTCAAAGCCATTCGCCACGAAAACAGCACTTATACAACACCTTCTTCAATCTATTTCGAGCAGAGCGGCACGCAGACGAAGACTTTATACAAAGCGGAGATGCGCGAAATCAGTTATAAAGTTACCAATTTCAATATTAATTCGCCGACCTTTATGCGTGCGCCGGGCGAAACGCCGGGTTGTTTCGCGCTCGAATCGGCGATGGATGAACTCGCAATCGAACTGAAAATTGATCCGATAAAACTGCGGACGATGAACCACACGGCGATTGATCCTGAATCAAAACTTCCCTTTTCGATGGAAAACATCGTTGAATGTTACACCGTCGGCGCGGAAAAATTCGGCTGGGCAAATCGCAAACCGCAGCCGCGTATGAACCGCCAAGGAAAATATTTGATAGGACACGGAATGGCGACGGCGACTTATCCGGCGACGCGCTCGACTGCTTCGGCGAAAGTGCAGATTTTTGCCAACGGCAACGTCAAAGTTTTCAGCGCGACGCAGGACATCGGCACTGGAACTTATACGATTATGGCGCAGACGCTCGCCGACGCGCTCGGCGTTTCCGTTGATCGAATTTCAGTCGAGATCGGCGATTCGAGTCTGCCGCCCGCGCCCGTTTCCGGCGGTTCAACGACTGCGGCAAGTGTTACGGCGGCAGTTTTTACGGCGGGCGAAATGCTCAAAAAAGATTTAATGGCGATGGCGATGAAAGATTCAAAATCGAAATTAAACGGTAAAGAAGTTGAAGAAATCGAATTTGCCAACGCCCGGTTTTTCGTCAAAGGCGACACATCAAAATCTGACGAATACACAGACATTTTAAAGCGCAACGGTAAAGATATGATGGAAGTCTGTGCGACGAGCCTGCCGCAAAACGGCGGTGGACTCGGCGGAAATTTCGCGCCGTGCGACACCGATCAATTCACAAAAGAAGAAGACGCGGATGCTTCAAAATATTCGTTTCACTCGTTCGGCGCACAGTTTGCGGAAGTAATGGTTGACGAAAACACGGGAATGATTCGCGTTTCGCGTTTTACGAGCGTTCAGGACATCGGCAGAGTTTTAAATGAAAAAACCGCGCGTTCGCAAATTATCGGCGGCGTGATTTACGGGCTTGGTCAAACTTTGATGGAAGAAACTTTATATGACAAACGCTGGGCGAATCCGATTCAAAGAAATTTAGCCGATTATCACATTCCTTGTAATTTGGACGTGCCGCACATCGAAGTCCATTTTATCGGCAAACCCGATCCGCATATTTCGCCAATCGGCGCACGCGGAATCGGCGAAATCGGAATTACCGGAGTTGCGGCGGCAGTTGCCAACGCGGTTTACAATGCGACGGGAATTCGCGTTAGAGATTTGCCTCTAACGCCGGATAAACTTTTGTAAATGGATGTCGAAACAAATGAAGTGAAAGGCAAAACCGAAAATGATCTGATGAAACTGCCTTTTAAAAATGTCTTTGAGTTTCGCATCGGTTTTTTGAAACCGGACGAAGATGCTAAAAATACCCTCGCCGCGTATAAATTTCTCGGTTGGATTTATCCGCTTGTGCGCGGCATTTCAAACAAATACGCTTCGACATTAGGTGAAGTCGGTCGTGCAATGATAAACGGTGTGACAAAAGGTTACGAAAAGCAAATCCTCGAAGTCGAAGACATCATTGAACTATCTAAAAGGTAAAAATATGAGATATATCGGAAAGGAAATGAGCCGTGTTGACGGCGTGGCGAAAGTAACCGGCGCGGCGAAATATGCCGTCGAGTTTGCGGCAAATAATGTCGCGTATGGTTTTATCGCGCAGAGCGAAATTGCGAAAGGCGTGGTTAAGTCAATTGACATTTCGGAAGCCGAAAAACAATCGGGCGTGATAAAAATTTTCACGCATCTGAACGCGCCGAAGCTCGCTTTTACCGATAAAAAAGACGCGGATGAAATGTCGCCCGACGGAACGCCGTTTCGCGCTCTTTACACGGATAAAATAAGTTTCAGCGGTCAGCCGATCGCGCTCGTTGTCGCCGAAACTTATGAGCAAGCCAGATTTGCGGCGCATCTTGTCAAAGCGACTTATACGAAGGGAAAATCTGAGACTGAAACGACCGATTTGCTGGCGAACGCTTACGTTACGCCGCCCGAAGACCCGAAAAATCCTGTCAAATTTCGCGGCAATCCGACTAATGCTTTGAAGAACGCGCCTGTCAAAATCGAAGCCGAATATACGATTCCGATTGAGCACCATAACCCGATGGAAATGCACGGCGCGATTGCAGCGTGGAACGGCGACAAGCTGACGATTTACGATAAATCGCAGTATGTTTATAACGTGCGAAATCATCTGGCTTCTATTTTCGGGATCGCGCACGAAAATGTTTCGGTGATTTCGTCGTTTGTCGGCGGCGCGTTCGGCTCATCGCTTCGTCCGAATTATTATCCTTTGCTCGCGGCGATGTCTTCGCGCGAAATTAAACGTGCCGTCAAAATTTCGTTCACGCGCCGGCAGATGTTTACGGGACACGGTTATCGTCCATACACCTGGCAAAAAGTTCGGCTCGGCGCAGAGAAAACCGGCAAATTGACGGCGGTAATTCACGAATCGGTCAACAATACTTCGTCGTTTGAAGATTACGCCGATTACACAACCGAGTTTACGAAAACGATTTACGCCTGCCCGAACCTGCAAGCCGTTACGAAGGTTGTCAAAACCGATCTGCCGACACCATTTGCGATGCGTGCGCCCGGAGCGGTTTCGGGAATGTTCGCGCTCGAATCCGCGCTCGACGAACTCGCTTATAAATTAAAGATTGATCCGCTCGAAATTCGCCTGATAAATTACGCCGAAATTGATCCCGATTCCGGCAAACCTTGGTCGAGCAAAGCTTTGCGTGAATGTTACAAAGAAGCAGGCGACAAATTCGGCTGGAAAAAACGCAATCCCGAACCACGCTCACAGCGCGATGGCAAATGGCTCGTCGGTTGGGGAATGGCGACGGGAACTTGGGGCGCGTATCAAAACGCGGCGACCGTTCGCATCGCTTTGAATGCGAACGGCACGGCGCACGTTTCGAGCGCGACTTCTGACATCGGACCCGGAACTTACACTGTTATCACGATGATCGCCGCCGAATTTTTAGGACTTCCGGCGGAAAAAGTAAAGTTTG
>JBDTSO010000156.1:0-7130 GCA_039931085.1 Acidobacteriota bacterium
GGAACTTTTGAAACAATCGGAATGGGCAAAGTCGCAACTTCGGCGCAGGAAGCGAGAAGTATAGGGCTTTTGCGGAAAGGCGACGCGATTTCGATGAACGGCGACAGATTGATTGCCGATGCGAAACAGGAAGTCTTAAATCTCGCTTCTGCCGGTTACGTCCAGCCCGTCGAACGCGAAGACATTCTGGCGATGGGTATCGCGGGGCAAGCGGCGTTCAAACTTGCTCTGCACACAATGAAAAAAGGCGCGTTTATTTCCGACCACGACGAACTGATCGGCAACAAGATTGCTAAAATTCTGTGCGGTGGCGATTTGAATCATCAAACTTTTGTGTCAGAAAGATATTTGCTCGATCTGGAACGCGAGGCATTTTTATCGCTTTGCGGTGAGAGAAAAACGCAGGAAAGAATCGCGGGAATGTTAAAAACGGGCAAGCCGTTGAGAAATTAACGAAATAATCGTGAAGGATAATTTGAAAAATTTGATTGTCGAACTGCAAAAGATTGCCGAAAATTCACAAAAAACTTTCGGCAATCTTTCGCCTGTGCAGATTAATTGGAAATCTTCCGGCGAAAGTTGGAGCGTCGGGCAATGTTTCGAGCATTTGATAAAGTCGAACGAACTTTTATACGACAAATTCGACGAAATCGCCGACGGAAAACAGAAGCATTCGCCGCTCGAAAAGTTTTCACCGCTTTCGGGATTTTTCGGGGGTTTGCTGATCGGTTCGCTGAAAAAAGACGCGCGAAAATTCAAAGCACCGACGCAGAAGATCGTGCCGCCGAGCGAAATTGATCCGCATATCATCGAGATTTTCGCCGGACACCAAGCGGAACTGATCGGGAAAATAAAAAAACTCGAACTGACGGATTGCAGAAAAATTAAAATCACGTCGCCGTATATGAAATTTGTAACTTACCGTTTGTCTGACGGTTTCGCAATCGTCGTCGAACACGAAAAACGACATTTTCGGCAGGCGGAAAGAGCAACGAAAGAAAGCGGTTTTCCGCATTAAAAACAAAAAATTATGACACCGACCACCGAACAAAAAATTTCAGTCGAACAGCGCGGACACATTCTTTTAATCGGCTTGAATCGTCCTGCGAAACGCAACGCTTTTGATTTGCAAATGCTCGAAGAACTCGGACTCGCTTACGCGCGTTTAGAAGATGACGACGAAATCCGCTGCGGCGTTTTGTTTGCAGAAGGCGAAATGTTCACGGCGGGTTTGGATTTGGCAAACGTCGCGCCGAAAGTCGTCGAAAAAGGGATTTTGAGTTATTCCGAAAATGCCGTTGATCCGTTGAATCTCGACGGAAAACGTTCGCGGACAAAACCGATTGTCGCCGCCGTTCACGGAAAATGTCTGACCATCGGCATCGAATTGCTGCTCGCGTCCGATGTTCGCATCGCTTCGGAAAACGCTACGTTCGCGCAGATCGAAATCAAGCGCGGAATTTTCCCGTTCGGCGGCGCGACGCTTCGTTTTCCCGAAGTCGCCGGTTGGGGAAACGCGATGCGCTGGCTGCTGACGGGCGACGAATTTGATGCGAAAGAAGCCTTGCGAATCGGACTCGTGCAGGAAATCGTCGAAGACGGTAAGCACGTCGAACACGCCATCGAACTTGCCGAAAAAGTTGCGGCGCAAGCACCTTTGGGCGTTCAGGCGACGATAAAATCTGCGCGGAAAAGACAGACCGAAGGCTTTGAAGCGGCGGCGGAATTTCTGCAACCGCAAATTTTGGCACTATTCAAAACACAAGACGCGCAAGAAGGCGTGCAATCATTTATCGAAAGACGCGATGGGAAATTTATGGGAAAATAAGTGGAAAGGCAAAAGTAAAAAGGCAAAGGGCAAAGGTAAAAACCAAGAAATGTGCGTTTTTTGGTTGTCAATAAATCAAAAATGAGTAAAGACTGCAATCAAATTATTTCGGAATTAAAAACCATCCGTGAAGACACGCAACAGAAATTTGGTGAACTTTCATTTGAGCAATTAAATTGGCGAACGTCTGATGAAAGTTGGAGCATCGCACAATGTTTTGAGCATTTGGTGATTACAAACGAAATTTATTTTGAAAATATTCAGAAAGTTGCAGACGGAACGCATCAAAATAATTTTTTCAGCAAAATTCCGTTTGTTACAGATATTACGGGAGCAATAATGAAAAAAGTTTTGAGTCCCGAATGGAGCAAAAAGATGAAAACGCTGAAAATGTTCAAGCCTTCATATAACGATATTTCGGAAAACATTTTGGAAGATTTCAGCAAAAATCAGAACAGATTGATTTCATTGATGGAAGCGACAAAAGATTTGGATATTAGAAAAATAAAAGTTGCAGAACCGATAGGCGCGGCGGTAAATCTTCGGCTTGTTGACGCTTTTGAAGTTCTCGTTGTTCACGAAAAACGACATTTTAATCAGGCAAAACGAGTTGCGGAAAATGAAGGATTTCCAAAATGAAAACACTAATTGTTATTGGCGGTTTTTTGTGGCTGGCGGTTTTCGTCTTTCATCTTTTCTTTTGGAAATTGTTTGATTGGAAGCACGATTTGCAAAGTTTAACCGATGTGAACAGAGCGATTATGCAAGTTTTGAATTTGTGTTTGATGCTCGTTTTTTTGATTTTTGCATACATTTCTATTTTCCACACAGACGAACTTTTAACGACAAGTTTGGGCAAAGCAATGTTGGTCGGAATCGTACTTTTCGGAGTTTTTCGGGCAATCGAGCAAGTCATTTTCTTTGATCTAAAACACATTCGTTCAAAAGCAGTTCTGTTTATCGCTTTGCTCGGCACGGCGATTTATTTGATTCCTTTGATTGGATAATTTGTCATATATTATGCCCGAAAGTTTTGCGACAAAATTTGATCGTCTGAAATTCAATTTGTTTCCCGCATATCGCGGCACGGGCGCAAAAGTAATATATATTGCAGATGATTACCACGAAATCCGCGTAAAAATTCCTTTAACTTGGCGCACCAGAAATTATGTCGGAACGATTTATGGCGGCAGTATGTATGGCGGAATTGATCCGATTTATATGCTGATGCTGATAAATAATCTCGGCAAAAATTACATTATTTGGGACAAAGCCGCAACGATTCGTTTTAAGCGTCCGGGCAAGGAAACTTTGTTTGCAGATTTTCTTTTGACACAGAAAGAATTAGACGAAATCAGAGAAATTTTGGAAACGAAAAAATCGGTTGACCGCGTTTATAATGTCGAACTCAAAGACAAAAACGGCAAAGTTCACGCGATTGTCGAGAAGACATTATACATTGCAAAAAAGGTGGGAAAAATATGAAGCGTTGCGGTTGGGCGAAAAATGATTTGTCAATTCTGTATCACGATTCCGAATGGGGTGTTCCCGCGCATGACGACAAAAAATTATTTGAATTTTTAATTCTCGAAGGAGCGCAAGCCGGTTTGAGTTGGGACACGATTTTACGAAAACGCGAAAATTACCGCGCCGCGTTTGACGATTTCGACGCGGAAAAAATCTCGCGTTATGATGCGAAAAAAGCCGAAAGTCTTCTGCAAAACGAAGGCATCATTCGTAACCGTCTCAAAATTGCGTCGGCAATTCGGAACGCGCAAGGATTTTTGAGAATTCAAGATGAATTCGACTCGTTTGATTCATACATTTGGCAATTTGTTAATGGAAAACCAATTGTGAATCGTTGGAAAAACATTAAAGATGTTCCCGCAAAAACCGAGATTTCCGACCGCGTGAGCAAAGATTTGAAAAAGCGCGATTTTAATTTTGTCGGCTCGACGATTATGTATGCGTTTATGGAGGCTTGCGGTTTGGTCAACGATCATCTTGTTTCGTGTTTTCGACACAAGGAAATTCAAAAATGAATTATCCGATAACGCCCGCGATTCGTGTTTTGCGCGAGAAAAAAGTCGAATTTGAACCGCACGTTTTTGAATATGTCGAAAAAGGCGGAACAAAACATTCGTCGGAAGTTTTGCAAGTTGACGAACACGCGGTAATCAAAACTCTGATCTTTGAAGCTAACGAACGCCAGCCGCTGATTGTGTTGATGCACGGCGATTTACAGGTTTCGACCAAAGCGTTGGCGCGGATTTTGAACGTCAAAACAGTTGCGCCTGTCGCGCCGGAAAAGGCGCAGAAATTAACCGGCTATTTGGTCGGCGGCACGTCGCCATTCGGGACAAAGGTGAAAATGCCGGTTTACGCGGAACGGACGATTTTCGATTTGCCGAAAATTTATATCAACGGCGGCAAGCGCGGTTTTTTAATTACAATTGAGCCGCGAGTTTTGAAGGAGATTTTACAAATCGAAGAAGTCGAAACGGCAATATGAAAAAATTTAAAGAAAAAGATGATGAGAGAGAAAGCCGCATTCAAGATGAAGTCGTGGTTGATTGCTATGACGAATATGAGCAAGCGGCAGGTTGGGAAACTTATCTGGGCGACAAATTAAATTTTCCGTTCAAAGCTAAACGAATCGGGGAACACGGCGGTTCACAAGTCAATGTTTTGGGAATGTCCGAGATAGATTCGATGAAGGGAATGTTTGTTGAAGTCGAGTTGAAAGGTGAAATCGTAGATTTGCCTCTGGAACAAATCGAACCGATTGCCGTTGATGAAGAAACCCGCGAGGGAATCGAAGACTGGCATTATTGGATTGCTCAAGGTCATCAGTTTTGATCGAATTTTATGAGCGGCACCAAAATTATCGGAAGAGTTCAGAGAAATGTGTAAAGCACAAGTAAAATTATTAGGAATATCGCATAATTTTGTGTATATTGTAAAAATGAATGAACATTCACTCATTTCATTTTTGGCGAGTTGAACAAAATGCTGATTGACGAGTTTTTGCCGAAATATGATTTCGTCGAAACGCACGACATTAAGATTCGCGCGGCGGCGGAAATTGTTTTCGAGGCGGTCAATGAAATTGATCTGTGCGAATCGCCGATTATTCGCGGGTTGTTTTTTCTACGCGGTTTGCCCAATACGAAATTGAAGTTGAGCGATTTGCGGAAATCTCGTTTTGAAATTTTGGGCGAACGCGAAAATGAAGAACTGCTGCTCGGTTTGGCGGGAAAATTTTGGACGTTCGGCGGAAAACTGCAAAAGATAAATTCCGGTAATTTCCGCGAATTTGACAAAAAAGGTTTCGCTAAAGCCGTCTGGAATTTTTCGGTTGATAGTAACGGCAGCGAAACCCGTCTGACGACTGAAACGCGCATTCGCTGTCTTGATGACGCGAGCCGCCAGAGTTTCGGGTTTTACTGGACTTTTATTCAGCCGTTCAGCGGTTTGATCAGACGTGAAATGCTGCGAATCGTTAAGAAAAAAGCGGAAATTAGCGCGTAGTTAATGTTATAATCAAAATTATGCAAGTAACAATTGATCTGCCGGAAAATTTAGCCGTTAACCTGAAATCGCACAAAGGAAAATTGTCGAGAATTTTTGAACTCGGTCTGCGTGAATTCGAGGCAAGTTCTGCGGTCGGTTATAAAAGCGTCGCGGAAGTTTTGGAGTTTTTTGCCGGTTTGCCCGCGCCTGCGGAAATTCTTGCGTTACGACCTTCGGCGGAGATGCAGGAAAAGATTGACGAACTGCTCGAAAAAAATCGCCGCGAAGGTTTGAGCGAGGCGGAAGAACAAACTTGGACGAGCTATGAATTCATCGAGCATTTAGTTCGTATCGCCAAAGCTAAAGTGTCGGCGCAGTTAAAAAAATGAGTGTTACGTATATTCCGATAGCACTGCGAAATTCGGTTTACGAACGCACCGAAGGCTGTTGCGAATATTGTCTGATTTCCGAAACGAATAGTTTTTCAAAGCATCAGATTGACCACATTATCGCGGAAAAACACGGCGGACAAACAAATGTGGAAAATTTAGCTTTGTCGTGCGCGATCTGTAATAAATATAAAGGCAGCGACATCGCTTCGATTGACAATAAAACAGGCGCAATCGTGCTGCTTTTCAATCCGCGAACGAACATTTGGAGCGAGCATTTTAAAATTGAAAATGGAGTCTTTATCGGTTTAACACCAAACGCGAGAGCGACAATTCGGCTTTTGCAAATTAATAATTCAGCGAGAATTGCGGAACGGAAAATTGAATAGCGAGTAGGAACTAATTATGAATAAAGTAGTTACGGAAAACATCTATCGCCTGCCGCTTGTTTTAGAACCGCAGCCGGAAGGCGGTTGGACGATTACCTGCCCGATTTTGCGCGGTTTGATAACGGAAGCTGATACGGTTGATGAAATTATGCCGAATGTGACGGACGCGCTTGAGGCTTTGATTGAAGGTTATGAAGAATTAAATCAGCCGCTGCCGGAAGTTTTACAGCCGATGAATAAAAATGCGCCTTTTTTGACCGATATGTTAATTCAATTAAAAGCGGCTTGAAATATCGGGAAGTGACGAAAAAATTAAAAATACTTGGCTGTATCGAACTTCAAAAGAAAAGGTTCGCATCGAAATTGGTATAATCCGAACGCGCAAACAATCGCGCCCGTTTCCGTGCCAGATTGGGGAAGCAAAGATTTAAAAGGCGGCACGATTCGCGGAATTATAAAAGATTTGGAATTGGATTGGGAAGAATTCAAAAAGGCGTAAGTAAAAAATATGTCGCGCGTAAAAATTCAAATTTTTCACGAAAATGGAACTGTTGCGAAAACGGAAAGAAAGTTAGTTCGTACTGTTTGGGTCGAGCGAAATTCTGACAAAAAGATGACAGGTAAACAAGCCAGACAAATTTTAGCCAAAGAGTTTCCCGAACTTATCAAATCTTATGGAATTCTGCTGACTAAAGGCGAAGAAGGTTGGTGGACGACTCAAACTATTAAACCGACGAAAAAATGTGAATATCATTATATTTGGGAAAAAACAGTAATTACGGAAGAAGATTCGGAATAAGAGGAAAAAATTATGAAAGAAGCAGTTATTGTATCAGCCGTGCGGACGGCTGTCGGGAAAGCTCCGAAAGGGACTTTGAAAAATTCGCGTCCTGATGATTTGGGCGCGGCGGCGATTAAAGGCGCGGTGGAACGCGTCGAGGGTTTGGATTTGTCGCAGATTGACGATGTGGTGATGGGCTGCGCGTTTCCCGAAGCCGAGCAGGGGATGAA
>JBDTSO010000157.1:0-7108 GCA_039931085.1 Acidobacteriota bacterium
TGTTTGCAGCAATTTGTGTGTTCATAGTGATTCTCCTTAGTAATTCAATCTCCTTTTTTAATTAGTTATCACCTATTATGCAATCGCTGACTAAAACACCATCGCTGACTAACACGCCGTCGCTGACTAACACGCCGTCGCTGACCAAAACACCATCGCTGACCAGAACCCCATCGCTGACTAACACGCCGTCGCCAATCAACACGCCATCACTGACTAAAACGCCATCGCTGACTAAAACACCGTCGCTGACCAGAACACCGTCGCTGACTAACACGCCGTCGCTGACCAACACGCCGAAAGACTGAAAGACCGAGCCTCCGCCCATTGGTGCGCCATTGCTGGTTAAAGCCTTTGCCGTTATCGAGATGCTCTCGGCATCATAAAAATTACTGTTCAGAATGTAATTGTATGTGCTGTTGTGCGAAACGCCTTTTTCAAACCACGAATTATTCCGATAAACTTCGTGAAAAATGCTGGCGATTTTTTGTCCTTTCAAATATGCGTGATTTGTCAAAATACCTTGCGACCAGCTAAAAGTCGTTCCGCCGACTACTGATTGCGCCGTCGGAAACGACGAGCCGGCTGCCAGAAGATTCATTCCCGCTGTCGCCGAAGTGTTAAAATTAACTTCCGTGCGATATGCTTTTGCCAGACGAATTGCGCCTTCGATATTCAACTGTCCCGCGCCCTGTTCGAGCATATTTGCACCGTTTAAAGGCTGTGCCGTGTATTCTAAAATCATTTTCACCATTTGCGGTGTCAGATTCGGATTTACCTGAAACAATAAAGCCGCCGCGCCTGAAACTGCCGGTGTCGCCATCGAAGTTCCACTCATCGTCATCAACGCTTCGGTTGCGGGTGTAGAAGCAGGAAGAACGATTTGCAACAATGGAAACTGCGTTGCTAACGTACTCGTTGCCTTTGCTCTCGAAGAAACAACTTTGTTGCCCGGCGCAACCAAATCCGGCTTCATCGCGTTGTCATAAACTTTAACGTCTTTAGAATCAGTGTAAAAACTTCGCGTCGGACCGTGTGAACTGAAAGTCGCCATCACATCATCACTGCGCGAATCGGTTTGCATCGTATTGACCGCGCCGACGGTCAAAGCCGACGGATCATTTCCCGGCGAATGAATGTGTCCGTAAAGTTTTTGTCCCAAAACATTTTTGCCTTCGTTTCCGGCGGCAGCAACAACCAAAACGCCGAGTGCAGTCAATTCCTGAACTTTGCGGTTGACCGGATCGTTTGTATAAGAATCAATCGCCAAACCACCCAAACTCAAATTTACAACGCGAATATTATAAGTCGTGCGATTCTCAATCAACCACTGCAAAGCATTCAAAAGCCACGAACTTTGACCACTACCCTGTCCGTCCAAAACTTTCAAATTAATAATGTTAGCGTTCGGCGCGATTCCGCGGTAAGCCGACGAATCAATTGTCGAGTTGCCGGCGGCGATGCCCGCAACGTGCGTTCCGTGTCCGTGATCGTCGTCGGTTGTGGTAGATGTCGTAACAAAATTTTTGCTGAACACGATGCGGCTGGCACCGCTCGCATTTGTAAAATCTTTATGATTCGCCAGCATTCCCGAATCAACAATTGCCACGCCGACTCCGCTGCCGTCGAGCGTATAAGCCGCGCGATTGGCGGTTGCCGCCTGCGAACGCATTGAAGCCGCGCCGGTTGTGTTTTCGATATGACCGAGCATTTCTACTCTTCTGTCCGGCGACATATAGTTGACACTGCCGCTGGCGGCGAGTGCTTCAACCGCACTCAATGGAAGACTGACAACCATTGTGTTGCTGTCGCCGATGCGGTCTTGCAGACGAACTCCGTTTTCCGCCATCATCGCCTGAAGTGCCGTGTTGTCAGCATCTTTGGCTTGAATAATGACATCAACGCGCTTGCTGCCGGTTGTGTCATTCGCCATCATTTCGCGCAAATCGGAAGAAACATTATCTCCGCGAAATCCTTCGTTGTCATCGAATTTCGTCGAGGCATTTTTCGAATTGCCCGACTGCATTTCGCCGATATTGAGCGGAGCAAAAAAGGCTGAAAGTTCGACAACAGGCGCGATTCTTTCGCTGTAAGCCGCTTTTGAACTGCCGCCGATAATTCGTACTTTGTTATTGATAAGAAGATTTGCCAGAGCGTTATTAATTTGCGAATTGCCGACAAAATTCGTTAATTCGTCAACAAACAAAATAATTTTACCGTTTGAGTTGGCAAGCTCGTTAAAAACATTCTGCACAATTTGCGATGCTTCCGCGCTCGTTTTTGCATTGGAAAAAAGCGAAGCGATTTCGAGTTTCAAGATTTGCACATCGCGCAGATTGTTTGGAACATCGCCGTTCGCTATTCTCGAGGCGAGCTGCTCGACGACGATTTCTTGATTTTTGCCTTTTTCGTCCAAAATAACCGGCTGCTGCAAATTGCCGCTCGCCAGCATTTTGATTAAGCGATTTGTTTCGCTTTCAAAGTTTTCATTAGCGCGAACTCTGCCGCTGCGCGAAAGTTTGGTTAAATCGCTCGTGAATTTTGTTAGTGCGGGAGCATTGACCGAGCTTTCGTTTGTCGTTTTTGCAAATACGCCGACCGCGAAGATATTGGTAAAAATAAACGAATATAACAAAACAGCACCGAGTGTTTTTGTCAAGAAAGAATGTTTTTGTCTATTGGATTTCATAATTGTTGCTCCAGAAAAATCTTTATAAGCAATATACCGATTGCCGCTTTTACTTTTCCAATACGGCTTGCCCTTGAAAAATTAAATTATTCAGAAAACTAAACGCCGAGAATATCAACGAGTTCCTGAACCGCGCCCGCCGATTTTTGCAGTGCTGCGCGTTCGTCGTTGGTCAGCGAAATTTCGATGATTTGCTCAACGCCGTCTTTGCCGAGTTTGCACGGAACGCCGACAAAAAGATTATTGATTCCGTATTCACCTTCAAGATAGACGGCGCACGGCAGGATTTTCTTTTTGTCCTTCAAAATCGCTTCCGCCATTTCAACCGCGCCCAGACTCGGAGCGTAATAAGCCGAGCCGGTTTTCAAAAGCCCGACGATTTCCGCGCCGCCGTTTGCCGTGCGTTTGATGATGTCGTTTATTTGATCTTCGGGAAGAAGTTCGGTAACGGGAATTCCGGCGCACGTCGAATAACGCGGCAGCGGAACCATCGTGTCGCCGTGTCCGCCAAGAACGAATGCCGTAACATTTTCCACCGAAACATTTAACGCTTCGGCTAGAAAGCAGCGCATCCGCGCCGAATCCAAAACGCCAGCCATTCCCATCACGCGGTTTTTCGGAAAACCCGAACGCTTAAACGCCACTTGCGCCATTGCGTCGAGCGGATTTGAAACGATAATCAAAAAAGCGTCAGGCGAATGTTTCGCTACTTCTTCGGTAACTTTGCTGACAATATCCGAATTGGTTTTCAACAAATCATCGCGGCTCATTCCGGGTTTGCGCGGCAAACCCGCCGTGATAATTACAACGTCCGAATCTTTTGTTTCTTCATAAGAATTCGCGCCGACGAGTTTAACATCAAACCCGTCAATCGGCGCGGCTTGCGCCAAATCGAGCGATTTTCCCTGCGGCGTTCCTTCGACAATATCAACCAAAACCACATCCGCCAATTCTTTGGCGGCAATCCAATGCGCGGCTGTCGCGCCAACATTTCCTGCGCCGACAACCGTAATTTTATTACGTCTAACCATTTTTAAGTCCTCTCTTTTGTTAAGTATATTTGATGGAAGAATTTATCGTTTTATTTTGTCATAGTTGAAGCCAAACGGCAAAAGAGCTGAAAATTTCTTTGTGTTTATTGCGAAATGGACTCAAGTTCAAAATTACAAGGCGGCAATTTCTGAATAAAAAATTGCCGCCTTGTAATTTTGCAAAATTGAAATGTAGTTTAATTTTTAGTGTCGTGGGCTGCAAAAGCCTTTTCTTCCTCCATCAGCGGAGTCGAATCGTCATCATCAGCAGCATAATAATTGTAGGACTGACCGTAGCCGTAATAACCGTATTCCACCGAATCGGATTTGATTCCGTTCAGCACTACGCCGTAAATTCTTGCTCCGAGAGTTCCCAATCGTTGTTTGAAGCGGCGCATCAGGTGAATTGAACTTTTGCCCGCCAGCGCAACCAAAATAACGCCGTCAACCACCGTCGCAAGAATCGCCGCGTCGGTAAATGAAATCGCCGGCGGCGAATCAATAATAATGTGTTTGTAGTTACCTTTTAAGTATTGCAAAAGGTTTTTCATCTCATTTGAACTGAGCAATTCTGCTGGATTCGGCGGAAGCGGTCCGCTGGTGATAATTTTTAGATTAGGCAATTCCGGGAAAGTTTTTAGTAAATTAGCCGGATTTCTTTCACCCGACAAATAGTTTGTCAAGCCGCTGACATTATCCAAACCGAAATGGCTGTGCAGACGTGGACGGCGCAAATCGCAGTCAATAATGACCACTTCCGCACCTGATTGTGCGAGCGTAATCGCCGAATTGATAGCGGTTGTTGTCTTGCCTTCCGCCGGTTGCGACGAAGTTACGAGAATCGTCTGCGGCGGTTTTCCGGCTGATGAAAACAGCAGCGAAGTCCGCAGATGCCGATAGGCTTCCGCCATTGCCGAACGATTGTCTTCTATCGCCACCAAAGCCAGTGAACCTGCGACACCCTGACCGGTTTTGCCGGACAGCCGACCGAACTTTCGCTTATCAAGTGTGCTGTGATGCGGAATTGAAGCTAAAGTCGGTAAGCCGAGATGTCTGCCGATGTCATCCGAAGATTTCACCGAATCATCGAGATAATCGAGAAGAAAAGCCAGACCGATGCCCGCCGCTAAGGACATCAAAAATGCGATAAAAATGTTACGATTTCTTTTCGGTCCGATTGGTGATTCAGGAGTTTGCGCTCTTGAAGAAATTTTTATATTGTCCGGGCGCGAACCGGCAATTGCCAATTCCTGTGATTTTTGACTTTGCGTATAAGTGTCGAGGAGTTGGCGTTGGGTTTCGATGCCGCGCGTCAGTGTCGTTAAACGGGTTTCGGCGACACCCTTTTGGTTGGATGAAGCAATTTCGGCATTGAAAGCATTTTGCAACTGCCCTTCACGGTTTTGCGCGGCTGCCAATTGCGCTCTCATTCCCGTCAAAACTTCTTTGGCAACATCGCTTTTTACCTTTGTTTCTTCCTGGTCGAGATTTTGTGAACTTTCTTTTTTTGTCGCTTCAAGATCATCTTCGCGTTTTTTGATTTCTTCCGTAACTGCTATTACGTCTTTATATTCTTCCGTGTAGCGAGCCAGAAGCTGACTCTTCTTAGCTTTTAAATTTTGAATTATTATATTGAGTTCCTGAATTCGATCATTCGCTTTTTCTTTTCGGGCGGCGAGTTTTTCGCGCACATTTAAAATTGCGGGATTATCACCGAGAACAGCCAAAATTTGACCTTTCGAATTTGCTTCGATAGCGGCATTGTATGACGCTTCTATTTTTCTTCGTTCATCTTTTGCCGCCAGCAATTGTGCGCTCAGATTTTGCAGCGTGCCGGCACTTAACTCCTGACCTTTATCTCCCGTCAAAGCCAATCCGCTTTGCGCCTGTTCGTTAATCATCGCCTGCGTTTGCGTGTCAATGGTTAGTTTCAATTCATCAATTGATTTACTCAAATCGTCGTAGGCTTTTTTCGCGCCCTGCGTTTCGCGTTCAATATCCTGCGCTATAAAAACTTCCGCCAGTTTATCGGCGGCTTTTGCCGCTAATTCCGGCTTGGTGCTTTGCAGGGAAACGTGAACGATATTTGTGCGCTCTTCCGGTTCGACCTTTAAACCGCCCGCCAAAATACCGGCATATCTCTCGGCGCGTACCTTTTCTTCCGGTGTCAAGGCGATTTGTCCGGTGTTGCCGCCTTCATTGGAAACATCGGTTAAAACCGGCAGAGAGGTTTTGTTAGAATCGTCTTTTCCGCCCGAAAACATTGAGCGAAAGGTTGATAATACACCTTTATCTTGGTCGTTAAAAAGATTCGGTTCGCGGTATAAACCTAAATCAACAACCACATCACGCATCAAATCAAAGTTTTGAAGCAGCAGCAATTGCGTATTCGTATATTTCAAATCATCGCCGTAATTATTGATGACAACCGAATTCTTATCTTGGAGCTTAGGCTTGGGCGGTTCGATAATCATATCCATTTGAGCCATATACATCGAAGGCTGCCGATACATATAAAACGCAACGACGGCGGTGGTCAAAATCGTTAATGACAAAATTATCGGCAGCCGTTTATAGACGATATTGAAATACTCCCGAATCGAGTGTTTATCACTAAAGTCGTCATCGTAAATAGGCGAGTAAGCCGGCGGATAATCCGGGTGCGCCGTTTGTAAATCCTGTTTGTTTGGTAGAGGTAACAACCTCTCATCTCTTTCCATATTTCTAAGAATAAAACCTTATATAATTATATAATTAAAATTTGCTAAAAATTCGGGCAAGACAAAACTGCCTTGTAACATATCTAATACGAAATTTCCCATATACTTAATCAAGCATCACAGAAAATACGTAATTATAGGAAATATACAGCTTTTTCGTCTTCAAATCAAAAAAAATGACTCATAGTAACTATACTGTTTCTGTTTGAATCGTGCCGAAAATGATATAATTTTCTTTTACAAAAGTTTAATTTATACTTTATTTGATAGCTTAATTATGATTGGAATTTCCGAAAAAGAACAACATTTTACAACAGCGGCGGCGAGCCGCGATTTTGATTTAGGCATTGTCGGTTTCAAATATTCCGACCTTTATGATGCCAAAAAACTCGCAGAGTTGGCAGAGAAATTTTACGGCGAAGTCGAAGAAAAAGAACCTGTTTTGGGCAGTGCGTTAAAAAAATATAGCGCGTCCGGCGGAATCGGTTACGAAAAAAAAGTCGAATCGAAAATCTTGACTGATGCCGCGCCTCTTCTGTCGGATTTTGTCGCCCGAATGTTCGGCATCAGCCGCGAACGCGAAGAACTAGAGCGCGAAATTATCGAGCAGAATCCGATTTGGAAATATAAATTTTTCGTCCAAAGACGCGCGATCAAAAAATATAAAG
>JBDTSO010000158.1:0-7091 GCA_039931085.1 Acidobacteriota bacterium
AAAACGCGCGTCGAAGATATTTCTGATGCCGTCATCGGCGCGAAAAGAATGGCGTTAAGCGATGATTCGCCTGATAAAATCGCCGATTTTATCGCATTAAAGTTAGCATAAGAAATATATGAAAAAGTTCTTTGCACAAATTTTTCTTCTGTTTTTATGCTGTAATTTTGCTTTTGCCGAAAGCGGCGTAACAGCTTTTTCTGTTTTGAAAAAAAATTATCCGGCTGTAAATTGGAATCTTAAAAGTCAGATAAAAGGAGATTTTGATTATGACGGCGTAACCGATTATGCTTTGAGAGGCAGAAAAGGTGCAAAATTTGTTGTCGGAATTGTTAAAGGGTCAATAGCAAAAAACTCAAAACATTGGACTCTGGAATTTGGTGAAGATGCCGGTGATCAAGGCGGACTTTGTTCGGTTAAATCCGCTGTCATCACTGTTGATGATATTGACAAAGATTATGTAAAATTTGCCAGTGAATATTTGCAATCTGATTTTGCAAAAAGACTCCGAAGTGTTCCTAAAAACAGTAAAGGCATTATTATATCAGATGGTATGTGCGACTCGTTCCATCTTTTTTGGGACAAAAAGATAAAAGATTTTACTTGGTGGCGAGTTTAAGTTTTAGAATTCAGAATAAATAAATGTCCGAAACCTTAGATAAAATTTCCGGTATTAAACATCTGCCGATTTTCCCGTTGCCGTTGGTGTTGTTGCCGAACGAGATTTTGCCGCTGCATATTTTCGAGCCGCGTTATCAACAAATGCTCAAAGATGTCGCGCTCGAAAAAAATATGTTCGGCGTTTCCTACTTTGAACCGCAGGAATTATTTAGTGAAAAACCGGTGGCGGGAACAGTCGGCTGTGTCGCCGAAGTGCGCGAAGTGCAGACGATGGCGGACGGACGCTCGAATATTTTGACCATCGGTGTTGTTCGTTACCAGTTGATTGATTATGTCGAAGCGGGCGAACCTTATTTGGTCGGCGATCTGGAATTTTTTGAAGATGACGAAGAGGACGAAAATCTGCTTAACCCGCTGGCTGACGAAGTTTATACGCTTTTTCGGCGCGTCGCCAAAGCCGCGCACAAACTCAGCGGCGGACGCGGCGTTTTCCCCGATGTTCCGCAAACCGAACCGCAATCGCTTTCTTTTCTCGTTACTGCGGCGTTTAATCTCGAACCGAATTTGAAATATAAACTGCTCGAAATGCGTTCAACAATCGAACGATTGACTCGTTTGCGCGAGATTTTGCGGCAAACTGTCGGCAAGATGGAAGAAAGCGCGGAAATCCATAAAATTGCCGCAACAAACGGACACAGCGAGAAGAAATTCGACATTTGAAATACGGCTCAAATTTAAATTTGTCTGCAAAATGTGCATAATTCTTTTTTAATGGAAAATTCTGATCAAAGAATTGTTCTCACAGGTTTTATGGGCGTTGGTAAGTCAACCGTCGCCAGATTTCTTAGCTATCTGCTCAAATGTAAAGCCATTGATCTCGATTCGGTTATCGAAGCCGACGAACGCCGAAAAATTGCCGAAATCATTGAAGCCGAAGGAATTGCGCGATTTCGGGAAATCGAAACGGGAAATCTGCAAAAGATTTTGCGCGAAAGCGGCGCAGTGATTATTGCGCTCGGCGGCGGCGCGTGGACAATTGAAGAAAACCGAAATCTGATAAGACAAAATAATTTGACAACGATCTGGCTCGAATCCACTTTTGAACATTGCTGGCGCAACATTTCGCTGTCAAAGCGTGTCCGCCCGCTCGCGCAGGACAAAACGCAGACACGAAAACTTTTTGACGAAAGAAAAAATTCATATTGTCTGGCGGATTGGCATTTTATTATCAAACCCGAACTGACTTCGTTTGAAATTGCCAAACAAATTGCCGAAGATGTTTTTTCTATGAAACTTAACTGACATTTTGCGGGAAATGTTTTAGACTAATTTGACAAACTGTATGTAAGAGAGTAATTTTCTCAAAATGTAACAGAGAAAATCCGAAACGGAAGATTTTGACTATAATAAAATCTTTGTTATGTTCGGTTTGTATGAAACAATTTAATTAACTTAACAATTTTCAGGAGGAAAAATGAAAATAAAAATTTTAGCAATTACAGGTTTAGCGGCAGTTTTGTTTTTAGGTGCTTGCAAAGGCGATGCTAACGCCAATGCAAATATGGCGAACAAAATGAACGCCAATATGATGAACAGTAATATGGCGACTCCGATGATGCCGACAAGCGATATGTCGGCTAAATCGGCGGTCGAAGCGGCACTCAAAGCCAAAGGTTTTAACGATGTGTCGGTTGACGCAACCAATACTGAAGTCACTCTGCGCGGTTCGGTGCCAAAAGATAAACTGAGCGAAGTAATGCAGATTGCCAGTGAAACCGGCAAAAGAAAAGTTAACAATCAACTGACTTTAAAATAGTTCAAGAAAAAGGAGGAAATTAAAAAAAATGGCTGTAACAGAAAAATATCAATCGTTAATTGATTTAGCAAGGCAACTCGGAGTTTCCGGTTTGGATGTGCGCGAAAGCGACGGAGTCTTGAAAATAGACGGCGTTGCCGGCAGCGCACAGGCAAAACAGCAGCTTTGGGACGAATATAATCGCATTGACCCGGAATATCGTTCGGGCGATCTTGTTTTAAATGTTTCCGCACCGGAAGGCGACGCAAGTTCGTCAGGTTCTTCAAGCGGCGGCGGCGGCGGAACTTACACGGTTCAATCCGGCGACACTTTAAGCAAAATCGGCGCACATCACGGCGTTAGCTGGCAGAAAATTTTTGAAGCCAACCGCGACAAACTCGATGACCCGGACAAAATTCAACCGGGACAGGAATTGACTATTCCTTCGGCATAAAATTTTATTGACTTTAATCGAAGCACTTTGATATGTTTGCGTTCAGCAGACATTTCAAAGTGCTTTTAACTTTTACACGGAGGTTCTATGCGATTTATTGTAAATATCACTCTCTTTATTCTGATTTGTTCTTCTATTGTTTTCAGTCAGGAATTGAGCCGTGAACAAAAACTGCAAAAACTTGACGAGCTAAACGGTCAAATAAAAGTTCTAGAAACCGATATTCTTTTGCCGGATGACAAAGATATTAGACAAGCTGAAAAAGAGGGTTTTGAAGTTTTCAGACTTATGCCGCGCGAACGCTACGACCACAAATTAAATGTTCAAGGCGGCGGCGCATTTTATTCTTTCACAACCAAATCACACGATTATCAAAAAATTTCACAAATCAGCTTGGAGCAAAACTTTTTAAGCACGGGATTTGCCGGTGCCGATTACGGACTTATCGCCGATTTGGGAAGCGTTCCGCTTTCGAGCGTTACCCAAACAAGCGGCGAGGTAAGTTTTCTGTATAATTACAGACCTCCGACGAAGGAAACCGAAGTCAGAATCGAACAGCGCAAAGCATACAATTACGAAACGGAAACGGCAACTTATCGAAGCCGCGTTCTTTACAGCATCGGACATTCTTACGCTCTGCGGACAATTGATTTTGAAAGAGCCGATATTTTAGTAGCGTTCAAAGTTCATCGAAAAGATGTAGATGGAAGTTTAATTATTTTTTGGAAATTACTTGAAAATTATGAGAAACCCACATTAGAGAGAAATAATCAATAAACATAAAACCTGCATAATTTACGCAGGCTTTCTAATTTTCGTTAATACTTTAAAGTTTCGGTAACGGCGGCACTGGCGGCGGCGGCGGTTGCGGTGCTGACGGCGGCGAAGGTGGTTTTATAAGATTTTTATCGTTTCGGTTTTTCCACACATCTTCGACTGCCGGACTGACTTGCGGCTCGTCCAATAATTTTCCGCCCTGCGCCATTCGCCAGCGTTCAAACCACGAAATACCAGCTTTGCCGTAGAAGTTTTCGGGTGTTTGATATGCCGGATCGGAAAGTGCTTCTTCCATCGAAACGAATTTATAGCCGCGTTTTTCGATCATTCCGAACAACTCGTCAAACGAATCGCCGACAAGAAGACTCGGCGTTAAAACCATCGTCTGCGCGATGTCGCGCCCGAACATTTCCTGCGAATACGCTTCGTAATGGTCAAACATTTTCGACATATATTCGATAAATTCGGCGCGAATTTTATCCGCCGCTTCATTATCACGGTTGAGTTTAGCGACGTTATACGCGAAAGAATACATCCATTCCTGATTATCAATCGTATATTTGACGGGCGTTAAACCGCGCGAACTGAGCCACGCTTCAAAACGATTGCGCTCTTCAGAATTTTTGCCCGTGTTCAAATACGGATAACTAAAATAGCGAAGCGGCAAATTCTTTTCCGCCAAAATCTCTTTAGCAATGACTTCATTTTTCTCGACTCCAGCGACATATTCGTCGCATGGCGTGTCGTAAAACCAAACGTGATTATAATTTCCGATGCCGATTTCAAATCCCTCGTCGCGCCATGAACGTAAAAGTTTCATTTCAAGGGAACTAAGTTTTTCATCATCGGAAATCATCGAACCTTGTAAAAAGCCGATTGCCGGAACTTTTCGTCGTGCCAATTTTGATATTAACTGCATCATCGCCGAGTCCGTCGTCAATCGCTCTGCTTTTTGTCGTGTCGCTAAATCAACTTTCTCCGATAAATAAAGCGGACTTGAATTCGGCGGAATCGAAACAAAACCGACGGCTATTTTTTTATCTTTCATTTTTGTTTGAGCATTGACAAAACTACTTGTGTTGAATGAAAATACCGTTAGTAAAACTGCCGAGAGCAAAGCCAACGCCAATATCGCCGACCAAGCTGAATTGACGCGCTTTCTTTCGGTATTTTTTTGTAAAATTTTTGTTATTCTCTGCATCAAGTTACCTCCGTTTGCTGCCACCAAAACAGGCGGCGCGGTTATTTTCGCCGTTTGACGAATTTCCTCAAGATTTGCCAGCGCACTGGCGTAAATAATGTGCGAATTTTCCATTATTTCTATAACAGATTCATCTGCCGCAAACTCGCGTTCCATGCGAATTAACGACGAAATCCACCACGCACACGGGTGATAGAAAAATAAAATTTCGATTAAACTCTGCGCGAGATTAACAAGTGCGTCGTAACGCCGAATGTGAATGAGTTCGTGCGCGAGAATTGTTTCCAATTGCTGCCGGCTGATTTGCAAGAAAACACTTGCCGGAACGAGAATTACAGGCTTTAACCAACCGATGACAACCGGCGTTTCAATCAGGTTTGATTGCAGAAATTTCACGGTTTGTGTAATTTCCAACTTCGCACAAAGCGCGTCGAATTTTTCCATCCATTGACAGTTCGGCACGGAAACTTCGCAAGTTTTATATTTATGAATCTGCCACACACCGCCGATTAAACGCAACGCGAAAAGCATAACGCCGAGAAACCACAAACCGACTAAAACAGGCAAAACGGCGGGAAGATCTTTGCTGAAAAGATTTCGCAGATTTTTGATTGAAATGAATGTTTTTTCGTCTGTTAATTCAACAATTTGGTTATCGTTTTTACTGAATGTCGAAAAACCTCCCGCAGACAAATATTCTTTGTTAATTTTTTTCGTGTAATCAGAATTTAGGTTTTTAATTTGCAGATCATTTGCACTCGAATTGACCGCCAATTGAACAAAAGTAATAACCGATAAAACAACTATCAAACAGAGCGCGAAGACCGAAACAACATAGCGAAGGTTTGCCGAAAATGCGCGGAAAATTTTTAACAAAACAAACAAAACAAACGCGATTAAAGCAATTTGCCAAATCGAATGCAAAAGCGTCCAACCCAGATTTTCGACGATTTTCGAGTTGATAAAATTTTCCCAATTCATTTGTGTTTCTTCTCCGCTTTTTTAATTAATTTGCGAATTTCTTTTAATTCTTCTGCGCTCGCCGGCTTTGTTTCCAAAACGTGCTGAACTAACTTTAACGCTGAACCGCGAAACGCTTTTTCAATCAAATCCGACACGAGACTTTTCTGCGTGTTTTCTTTCGTCTGTTTCGCTCTGAAAATGTGCGCTTTGTTTGAATCGTCGCGCTCGACCAGATTTTTTTCGGTCATAATTTGCAGCATTTTCAAAACTGTCGTATAAGCTGTCGGCTTGCGATCGTTCAAAATTTCGTGAACCTCGCGCACCGTCGCTTGTTTCAATTCCCAAAGTACATTGAGAATTTTAAGTTCGGATTTTGTCGGTTTATTTGACATTTTTATAATCATCTACGAAAAGTTTAGTACTAATCATACTAAACTTTTCGTAGATGTCAATTAAAAGAGTAAATTTTGGTCTTCATACTGTTTTAAACAAAAAAAGCGGAATGTTTTTACCACATTCCGCTTAACTTAATAAAAAAACTTATTAATTACTTCTTTGGTCTTTCGTTCGCCTTCAAAACTCTTTTCCGCAGTCGAATCGCTTTCGGCGTAGCTTCGACGAGTTCGTCGTCGGCGATAAATTCCAGTGCTTCTTCTAAAGACAAATCTTTGACGGGAACGAGCCGCATCGCTTCGTCGGTGGAAGTCGTTCGCATATTGGTCAGCTTTTTCTCTTTGACGGCGTTCACGTCCAAATCTACGGCGCGGGCGTTTTCGCCGATCAGCATTCCTTCGTAAACTTTGGTTTGCGGATTGACGAAAAGTTTTCCGCGTTCCTGCAAAGCGTAAAGTGCGTAGGTCGTCGTTTCGCCCATTCTGTCCGACACCAGTGAACCCGTGCCGCGCCCTTTCATATCGCCCTGCCATTTGTCGAAACGCAGAAAAAGAGTGTTTAACAAACCAGTGCCTTTTGTTTCGGTCAAAAATTCGCCGCGAAAACCAATCAGACCGCGCGACGGAACTTCGTATTCAAGCCGAACTCTGCCCGTGCCGTTGTTAATCATTTTCGTCATCTGACCTTTTCTGCGTCCGAGTGCTTCGGTGACAACACCGATAAATTCTTCGGGACAATCAACGACGACTTGTTCAATCGGCTCCATCAATTGACCGTTTTCGTCTTTTTTCGTGATGACTTCGGGTTTGGAAACCTGAACTTCGTAACCTTCGCGGCGCATCATTTCGATTAAAATTGCGAGCTGCAATTCGCCGCGCCCGGAAACT
>JBDTSO010000159.1:0-7076 GCA_039931085.1 Acidobacteriota bacterium
TAATTTTAGTTTTGGCACAGTTTCCTTTATCTCGCCACTCAAATAGATAGGCATTGTTTTGTGTGTAGTATTTTTTTACTGTAATTCTTCGATAATTATATCGGAATTGGTATAGATGCAGATTTCACCAGCGATTTTCAGCGATTCCCGCGCGATTTCGCTGGCGGAAAGTTCCGTATGTTTCATCAACGCCCGCGCCGAAGCCAGCGCGTACATACTGCCCGAACCGACCGAAAGAAGCCCTTCGTCGGAAGAAATAACATCACCTTTACCCGAAATCAAAAAAGCATCGGTTTTGTCGGCGACAATTAAAAGTGCTTCCAAATGGCGCAGATATTTGTCCGTTCGCCAGTCTTTGCTCAATTCAATCGCGGCACGTTCGAGTTGCCCTTGATATTGTTCGAGTTTCGCCTCGAATTTTGATAAAAGCGAAAAAGCATCGGCGGTTGCACCCGCAAAACCGACCAAAACTTTGTCGTTATAAATTCGCCTTACTTTGCGGGCATTTCCTTTAATAACCGTTTCGCCGAGTGTCACCTGTCCGTCGCCAGCCATCGCAATTACATCATTGCGGCGCACGAGTAAAACGGTGGTCGAGCGTATTTTTGTATTTTCGTGTTTCATAAAAACTTTAATGATAAATCTTTAAATTGAAATGCTCAAATTGACAGACAGCGACAATTTGTTTGAACATTATAAAGTTTATGAATCTAAGACCAAAAATCGGACTGACAATGCGCCTTGAAATCGAAACCCGCCGTTTTTATCTCGGACGCGACTACTGCGAGGCTTTGGAAGCATTCGGGGCAATTCCGTTTCACATTCCGCTGATTCCCGATAAAGAATATATCGCACAAGCGATGCAGAATTTAGACGGAATTTTATTACCCGGATGCAATTCCGACGTTGATCCGCTTCGTTACGGCGAAGAACCGCATCCGAAGTTAGGCAGCGTAATTCCCGAAAAAGATGAAACGGATTTATTAGTTTTAGAGGAAGCCGAGAAATTAAATATGCCTGTTCTGGCAATTTGTTTCGGAATGCAAATATTAAATGTTTTTCGCGGCGGCACACTTTTTCAAGACATCGAAAGTCAAACTCCGAATTGTTTAAAACACGAGCAGGGAATTCCGCAAGCGAGAGATTCCCACAGTATTGAGATAGAACAAGACAGTTTTATAATGCGTCTGATAACGAATGAGAGTGTGGGAAATAATGAAAAAGTAAATTCTTCGCATCACCAAGCGATTAAAAAACTGGGTAACGATCTGAAAGCAACGGCGCGGGCAAAGGATCAGGTAATTGAGTGCATCGAAGATATGCGCGAAGACAGATTTAATTTTGGAGTTCAATGGCATCCCGAACTTTCTTGGAAAACCGATGATTTGTCTAAAAAAATATTTGAAACATTTGTCGGACGCTGTGCGGAATACACTCAAGAAAAAGTTTAATTTAGGTTATGGCAAAACTTCAGCGAAAAGCTGTTAAATTAGGATTAGAAAAGATTTTAGAAGAACAGGTAAATCTATTAAAAGGTTTGCGCGTTGGTTTAATTTGCAATCCCGCATCGGTCAATCATCAATTTCAACACGCGGCGGATTTATTTTATGAAAACGAAAATATAAATCTGACTACTCTTTTCGGACCGCAGCACGGAATTCGCGGCGACGTGCAGGATAATATGATTGAAACATCTCATATCATTGACAGCCGGACTGAAATTCCGATTTATTCTCTGTATAGTGAAATCCGCGAACCGACTGAAGAAATGCTCTCAGGTTTGGATGCGTTAGTGTTCGATTTACAGGATGTTGGCTGCCGCGTCTATACTTTTATTTATACGATGGCAAATTGTATGCGGGCGTGTGCGAAATACGGCAAAAAGATGTTTGTCCTGGATCGCCCGAATCCGATTAACGGCGTGGATGTCGAAGGCAATTTATTGGAAATCGGACACGAATCGTTTGTCGGAATGTATCCGATTCCGATGCGGCACGGAATGACCGTCGGAGAATTAGCACAATTATTTAATAAAGATTTTGAACTTCATTGCGATCTTGAAGTTATTACAATGAACAATTGGAGCAGGGAAGATTTCTATGACGAAACGGACGCACCTTGGGTAATGCCGTCGCCAAATATGCCGACAGTTGACACTGCCGTCGTATTTCCAGCAACCGTCTATTTTGAAGGAACAAAAGTATCGGAAGGACGCGGAACGACAAAGCCTTTCGAGATTGTCGGTGCGTCATATATTAATAACTTGGAATATGCAGATGCTCTAGCTTCACTTAAACTTGCGGGAGTTATCTTCAGACCGATAAACTTTTTACCGACATTTCAAAAATTTGCCGGCGAAAATTGCGGCGGAGTTTTTCTTCATATAAATGACAGGGAAACATTTGAACCCGTGATTACGGGATTGGCGATGATAAAAACTATTTTCGATCTTTATCCAAGCGATTTTGAGTGGAAATATCCGCCATATGAATATGTTTTTGATCGTAATCCTTTTGACGTAATTGCCGGAACAACCAAGATCAGAGAATTTTTTGAACAGGGAAAGGAAATTTCGGCGATTAAATCATCGTGGAAGGAAGAAATCAAAAAATTCTGTAAAAACAGAGAAAAATACTTGTTGTATTAGAGTTAAAGTGATTTCTAGGTAACTATAAGTTGCTTTATGACAATATTTTACAAGAAAATTGTTTAAGTTACTTTAATAGTTGGGAAACTGACTGTTAAAGTTGTGAATCAGAAAATTGAGGCATAAAAATGGATAATCCATATTTAATTGGAATAATTTCGTGGCTAATTCCCGGACTTGGGCATTTGATTCAGGGACGAATAACAAGAGGCATCATCATCGGTGCGATTATTTGGACAATGTTTATTATCGCCATTATCGGCGGCGGCGCATACTATCCGGGGTTTGGATTTAAAGACGGAGCATTACTATATTTGTTAAATATTTTTGCGCGGCTCGGAAACGGTTTGGGAGCAATAATTAGTTTTTTTCTATCGGTAAATCCGCCGCCGAATGTCGCTGCTTGGGCGACTTTTGAGTATGGCGGGCGGTTTTTGGAAATTGCCGGGTTGCTGAATTACATGGCGATTATGGATGCGATTGATATAAATTTGGGGAGAAAAAAATGATTCATTTTTTATATTTAATCGGTTTTGCATTTTTAGTGGCAACCGCCTTCGGCGCGTTTGCTTCCGGTACATCTAAGGAAAGAGTGATTTACGGCACAAAGATTTTCGCGCAATTTGTGGTCGTCAGTTTGGTCTTGGCTTGGATTTTTTATTTTATTCCTTGGTAGGCGGAAAAATGGGTTTAGTTGAAACGGAAGGATTGATTCTAAAAAGTTACAGTTTGGCGGAAGCCGACAAAATAATCGTTCTGCTCACTCAAAACGAAGGACTCGTGCGCGGTGTTGCTAAAGGCGCGAAACGTCTGAAAAGCAAATTCGGAGGAAGTCTTGAACCGTTTTCAATCGTTCAAATTCAATATTTTCAAAAAGAAGAACGTGAACTCGTTTCCATCAGGCAGATAGATTTAGTCAAATCATTTTTTGACAATGCGAGCGAACCGCAATTTTTGCAAAAATTTTCATATCTGGTTGATCTTCTTGTCGAGTTTGCGCCGCCGCACGATCCAAATGAAAGACTTTACCGGATGACAAAAGTTTGTCTGGAAACCGCCGCCGAAAATCCCGAAAGTCTTGAATGTATCGCGGTTTATTTTGAGCTTTGGATTTTAAGATTGGGCGGTTATTTGCCAAACTGGAATAATTGCGACGGCTGTAAAAGGGAATTGGACAGTGAAGAAAAAACACAATTGCAGATAAATTTTCATCTTTACTGTAAAAATTGTCGAAAAAGTTCCAATAATTGGACAATATCTGTTCGGCAGAGGCAGATTTTTATTCACGCGCAGAAGTTTTCACCGACAAAATTTACCGAATTTGCAAAAAACTATTTAGATGATGTCAAGGAAGTTTCCGCTATTTTAAGAAGAATAATTTCGAATATTCTCGGAAAGGAAACCGTCGGCGAAAAAATCTTGTCGGCAAAGTTGTAATTTTTTTAATGAACCGTTTTAGTTGGTTAATTTCGGGATATATTGTCCGGTCAATTCTGCCTTACTTTATTTTTTCGTGGCTGTTGTTGAGCGTGATTCTTTTTGTTCAGCAAGCCAGTCGTTTCTCCGACATTTTTTTTAGTGTCAACATTCCAAAAAATCTTGTCTGGCAATTGACATTTGCGCTCGTTCCGAATGTCATCGCTTTTACTTGTCCGATGGCGGTTCTTGTCGGTGTGATCATCGGGCTTTCAAAAATGCAGGGCGACAGTGAACTGATTTCGATTCGTGCCGCCGGTATCGGAAATTTTCAAATTACTTTTCCTATCATCATTTTAGGAATTTTGCTGTCTTTTTTTGCATTTTTTATAAATCTCAACGGTGTTCCTTTTGCCGCCAAAATCGTCCGCCAAGTCGCTCTGCAAACAGCACTTTATAAACTCGAATCACCGATTGAACCGGGCATTTTTAATTCGGAAATAAACGGTTATACGATTTACGTCAAAGACGGAGATATAGAGAAAGGAACGTGGAAAAACATATTTATCTACAATGAAGATAAGACAAATAATTTGGAGCGTCTGATAACGTCGAAAAGTGGGCGAATTGATACGAATGAGGATAAATCGGAATTAGTTTTGAATAATGCAATTATTAATACATTTTCGACGACGAATAAACAAGAAAAGTTTATATCCGAAAATGTCGGACAAATTCGTCTGGCAATCAACACAAAACGCGGCGAAATAATTGAAAAACTGAGTTCGAGCGATGGAACACCTGAAGAATTGGGCTTGAACGAGCTTGCTGAATTAGCAAATTCAAAAGACGGAAAGGAGCGAATTGAGGCGCAGATACTTTGGCAGAGAAGAATAATTCTTTCGGTTACGCCTTTAATTTTCGCGCTGTTGGGAACTGCACTGGTTTTGCGTTTTAATCGAGGCGGCAGAGGTTTCGGGATTTTTTTGGCACTTGTCAGTCTGGTTGTTTATTATTTACTGACACTTTTAGGCGAACAACTTGCCAGAACAAACCAAATCAGCGTCGTTTCAGCCGGTTTAATTCCGCTGTTGGTCGGCGGGGTTTTTATTGTCTGGTTTTTTCTGTCAAGCCGACTTTTATTAACAAAATCCATCGGCGGATTCGGCAAACTTTATAAAATCAGTTTTCCGACAAATCTGAAAAAGGTCTCGGCGCGGAATTTTTATATTGATTTGACAACCGGAATTTTGGATTTGGATATAATTCTGAATCTTTTGAAATATTTTCTTCTGACTTTCGGCTTTTTGACTGCGATATATATGATTTTTACGGCGTTTGAACTCTGGAAATTTGCCGGTGAAATCAATAACGGCGTGATACTTTTACTAAAATATCTTTTTTATCTTATTCCGTTTATCTACATTCAACTCGCGCCGTCGGCTTTAATGATTGCTACGCTGGCAACATACATTATCAAATCCAGACAAAATGAAATTGTTACATGGACGGCGGCGGGACAAAGTGTCTATCGGCTTTTAATGCCGTGTTTTTTGTTGATGTTTTCGATAGGCGCGATGAATTGGGGAATACAGGAATGGATTCTGCCGCAGGCAAACCAAATTCAAGATAATTTGCGCGGTCAAATTCGCAGTCGCGGCGTTATGGCAAATAAAACCGGCAAAAATTGGGTGGCTAATAATCAAAGAATTTATACTTTTGAACTCGAGGAAGGTAGAACCGCAAAATCTCAAACGGTAAAAAATCTAACGGTTTATGAATTTGCGGGTGATAATTCCAAACTCCAGACAATTTATAAAACTCCGAAAGCGATTTGGGAAAAAGACAAAATAAAATTATTGGAAAACACGGAAAAAATCGGTTGGACGGGCGGCAAAGCGGACATAACCGAACTTTCAAATATAGAACTAAAAGAAACATCAAACCCGTTTAATAATTTGAGCGAAAAACCGAGCCATCTGTCAACGAAAGCGACGAAGGAACAAATCGAGAATACGGAATCTGAAGCCGAGCAGAAAATTTATCAAGTTGCTCTGGAAAAAAAATCAACAACACCGTTTTTGCCTTTTGTCATCACACTTTTTACTGCACCCTTCGCCTTGTCATTAAGCCGCAAAGGAAAAGTTGTTACAATCGGCTATGCAATTGCGGTCTGGCTTTTATTTATGGGCATAACAAGCACCTTCGAGCAGTTCGGATTGAATGGATTTATCAATCCGAAAATCGCCGTTTGGAGTCCCGTGATTTTATTTGCCATCCTTGGAGCATATTTAATGTCAAAAGTCAGAACATAATGCGAGACCAAACTCCAAAGCCCAATGCCCAAAGTCAGTCATCTCTAACTTTGAACATTGAACTTTGGACTCAAAACTTTTTAGCCTGTTCTTTGATTTCGAGTTCACGGATTATGCGGTGAAGATTATTTGGATGTATGGAAAGCTGTCGGGCGGCTTCCGAATAATTTCCGTCAGCTTCTTTTATTGCATTGAGTATAATTTTGCTTTTGGCAATTTTAAGCTGCTGACTTAAATCAAGTGAAGAATTATTTTCAACGGCTGCATTATCAACAATCTCAAAAGGTAAATCTTCCGGTCGAATAACTTTATCCGAGCCTAAAACAATTGCTCTTTCAATCGCATTTTCCAACTCCCGAACATTACCGCGCCACTCGTGTCTGACCAATGTCTGCTCAGCTTGTTGGGAAATTCCGTTGACTTTTCTTTTACAGATTTCGCTGTATTTTTTTGTAAAATGACGCGCCAGTAGCAAAATGTCTGTTTTCCGCTCGCGCAGCGGCGGAACTTGAATTTGGACGACATTGAGCCGGAAAAAAAGATCTTCTCTGAAACTTCCTTTTTTTACTTCTTCGCCTAAGTTTCGATTTGTTGCGGCAAGCAGACGAATATTTGCCTTTATCGGTTTGCCGCCGCCGATTCGTTCAAACTCGCGTTCCTGTATAACGCGCAGAAGTTTTGCCTGAAGCGTCGGCGCA
>JBDTSO010000160.1:0-7042 GCA_039931085.1 Acidobacteriota bacterium
GAAGCGGCGCAGATTGCCGGACAACTTCTGATGCGCGGCACGGCGAAACACACGCGCCAGCAGATTCAGGACGAATTCGACCGCTTGAAAGCGCGCGTATTCGTCGGCGGCAGCGCGACCGGCGCAATTGCTTCGATTGAAACAACGCGCCAAAATCTGCCGGAAGTGATGCGTCTGGTCAGCGAAATTCTGCACGAGCCGGTGTTTTCCGAAAATGAATTCGATTTGCTCAAACAAGAAAGTTTGACGCAGCTCGAAAGTCAAAAAAGCGAGCCGCAAACTGTCGCTTTTACAGAATTAGGGCGTGTTTTTAATATTTATCCGAAAGGTCATCCGAATTATTCGGGAACGATTGACGAAGAAATTGCCGACATCAAAGCCGTTACTCTGGACGATGCGAAAAAATTCTATAAAGATTTTTACGGCGCGTCTAACGGACAATTGACGGTCATCGGAGATTTTGACGCGGCGGAAATTTCAAATCTGACGAAACAACTTTTCGCCGATTGGAAAAGTCCGCGTCCATACACGCGCATCAAACAGGAATACAATGCGGTCGCGCCGGTCAACAAAGTTTTTGAAACACCGGACAAAGCCAACGCGGTTTTCGTCGCGCGTCTGAACGTCAAAATCCGTGATGATAATCCCGATTACGCCGCGCTCGCGCTCGGCAATTATATGCTCGGCGGCGGATTTTTGAACTCGCGTCTGGCAACCAGAATTCGTCAGAAAGAAGGTTTGAGTTACGGTGTCGGTTCATCTTTTAACGCAAGTGCTTCAGATGAAACGGGTTCTTTTTTCGCCAACGCGATTTACGCGCCGGAAAACGCTGACAAACTCGAAGCGGCTTTCAAAGATGAAATCAAAAAAGCGACGACCGAAGGTTTCACGGCGGAAGAAGTCGAAGCGGCGAAAAGCGGTTTTCTCCAATCACGACAGCTCGCACGCGCTCAAGACCGTGAATTGGCAGGTAAACTAAACAATTATTTATTCTTAGACCGCACAATCGCTTTCGACCAGGCGTTTGAAGAACAAATCAAAAACTTAACGCCCGCGCAGGTCAACGCGGTTATGAAAAAATACATTACGCCGGACAGCATTACGATTATCAAAGCCGGCGATTTTGCCAAATCGAAAGCGAAAGCCATTCAATAGTTCAGCTTTCAATTTTGGAAAAGAGCGACGGATTTTGATAAATTCGCCGCTCTTTTTTATTTTTTACGCTTTTCTAAAACTTCGATAACGTCTTCTAGACTCACGTCTTTAGCGGCGAGCAAAACTAAAAAATGATAAATCAAATCGGAGGCTTCGTTTTTGAAAAGTTCGTCGTCGTCGTCTTTCGCTTCAATAATTAATTCAACCGCTTCTTCGCCAACTTTTTGCGCGATTTTATTTATTCCCTTGGCAAAAAGTTTTGAAGTGTAAGAATCTGCGTTCGGCTCGGTTTTTCTCTGTTGAATTATTTTTTCAAGTTCAGAAATATAATTTTTATTTCCTTCGTCGCACTGCTTTTCTACGAAAAAATTTTCTTCGCCGAAACAAGTGTCCGCGCCCGTATGACAAACCGCGCCGACCGGATTTGCCTTGATTAAAAGCGTATCGTTGTCGCAATCAATCAAAACTTTTTCAACGCGCAGAAAATTGCCGCTCGTTTCGCCTTTTGTCCAAATTATTTGCCGCGTCCGCGAAAAGAAAGTAACTTTTCCCGATTCCCGCGTTATTTCAAATGCTTCGGCGTTCATAAAACCGAGCATCAAAACTTTCCGAGTTTCAGCGTCCTGCACAATCGCCGGAACGAGTCCGTCAGCGTATTTTTCAAAATCTAACTTCATAATTATAATTTAACGATAGTCCGCGAAATGCAAAACGGCAAAGCAATGGGAATGGTAATGCTCAACGACGCACTGTTCGAGTTGGTCAAAAAAGTTTTATCGAACCGCGCGACGCTTATATCAAAGCCATGGATAAATCGAATTTTGAATTAATGCTTAAAAGAAACGGGATGAAATTGTAAGAATAGTTTCAGGTTCAAAATTCGAGATTCAAAGTTTAAAAGCAAAACTTTGAATCTTTTCACCGAATCGGTTCGCGCAAAATAACATCCGCCGTTTTTCGCGCCATTGCCGCCGCTTCCGCGTTTGATTCCTTCAAATACGACAACTGCATCAACGCTTCGCCGGTTCTCGATAAAAGCCGCACAAGATCGCCTTCTTCGGCTTTTGTTTCATAAACTAGGTCGCTCCAAGAAATTCCATCCGCCCAAGTTTCGACGGTTGCCGCCGCCGAAAAATTCATTTCCGGCGCGGGTTCGACACCGTTTTTCCATTCGACATTGGAAATGTCAAAGATAATTTCTTCGGCTTTGCCTAAAATATCGAGCAATTTATCAGACAAATAAAGTTCGCCGAAATTTCTGTCGGAATCCGCCGCGAGTGCCGCCATTAAACCGGCAAATTGCGGAATTTCGAGATTTTCAAAAAGCCCGCGCCGCATTGACTCACCGACCAGAAGCGGACGATCAACGCGCAAATCTGCCAGCCATTTGCCGCTTTCCGTAATTTTTCGCGCCCGGAAATCGAGATAACCGAAATAATCCAAAACCCGCGCTCGATATTCAAACGGCAGCCAGATTTCGTCTTTCAAAGTTTCGATGTCGCGCTCGGTTTTCTGCAAAAAATCCGCGTCGTTCCACGTTTCCCACAAAAAACTCAGCGCATTTCGTTTGCCTTCTTCGCTCAATTGTTTCGGCAAAAATGAATCAATCAAATCGTTGATTATTTCCGCAGCTTCTTCGTTTTTGCTTTTGAATTGTGAAACTTTCGGTTCGTCAACCGGAGGATTTTTTCCTCTGTGAATTTCGTCGGAGGCGATTTCCAGAGATTTTTCGTTGATCGGATATTTTTTGGCGTAAACGCGCCCGATGTGCGGCAGCGAAAGCGTCGCGCCTTGCCCGTCGTCGCGCATCGTGACGACTTTTTCGCCGAACACGCTCAACACGAGAAAAAAGCGTTTGCTGTTGCGGCTTTTGGTAACGATTTTCCCCGCTGTAACGTTTTCTTCGAGCCAATTTCGCCGAATTTCAAAACGCAGCGCGGGCAAATTTTCCTGAAACCGCGTTCGCACGCTCGCCAGCCTTTCAAAACCGCGCACATCGTTTATCAAGTAATCAAATTCGCTTTTTTCGAGTTTGCTTTGCAGATTTTGCAAACGCTGTTCGCACTGTTTTTCGAGTTTCCCTACGACACGCGCCGTTTCCCGAAAGGCGAAACTTTTTTCCGCAATTTCGCGCACCTGAGCGAAGTTCCCGAAAGCGTCCATCAAGTTTAAAAAGCTCGTATAAGTTGCGCGAAACTTACTTTCGAGCGCGTCGGGCGGCGATTTCAAAAGCGTCGCAATACGCGGCGGATTTTGAAAATTTGACGGCGCAAGCACGACAAACCCGACGTTATCTTTGCCGCGTCGTCCGGCGCGTCCGGTCATTTGTTGCAATTCGCTCGCCTGAAGCGGTCGCCAGCCGTCGTTGCCGCGTGCGTCGGCTTGGCTCAAAACGACGGTTCGCGCCGGAAAATCAACGCCGGCGGCAACCGTCGAAGTCGCAAAAATAGCATCTAGCAAACCGTTCGACATCATTTTTTCAACCAGCAGCTTCCACGCAGGAATGTGTCCGGCGTGATGCGCGGCAATTCCGGCATTGAGCAGAATTTTGCGATGTTTGTGCGTTTTTATTTCGGGATTTTCCGCCGAGTATTCCTGATAAATCTCCAATCGCCGTCGTTCTCTTTCGGCATCAGTGCGCTGCAATTTGTCGGCGGCAACTTCCATTGCGGCTTCGTCGCAACGGCGGCGCGTCGGAAGAAAAACAATCGCGGGCAAAAGATTATAAGAACGCAGCGATTTAATAAGTTTCGGCGGCGGAATTTCGGGCAGTTTGAATCTCATTTCTAAAAATTATCTTTCAAGCCAACTTCTTTGGATTTGAATTTGGCAGATGTTATGAACGTAATTTTAACACAAAGGATTTTTCAAAACTTAATTTTTCGTGCAGAATGAAATTAAAATAATTGATTTGCGAATCAACGTAATTAACGAAGTCAAACGCGAAAATTTTGAGGAGGGAAATTGATAGAGTTTTATTGCAGGTTGGAAAATAAAAATTCAAATAAACTTTGTTTTTGGCGGTGATAGAAGTGAATTCACAAATTTCTCGAAAATATGCGCTACGATTTTGAATGGAATATTAGAAAAGCAAAAAGCAATGTTCGTAAGCACAAAATAAGTTTTGAAAGAGCGGCGACGATTTTCCGTGATCCAAATCTTCTTTCGATTCCCGACGAAGAACATAGCGAATCCGAAGAAAGATGGCTTACAATAGGATTGGATGAAAACGGAATTCTTTTAGTAATTTCGCATACATTCAAAGATTTTAGCGAAACGGTTTGTAAGATAAGAATAATTTCGGCGCGGAAAGCGACCACAGCAGAAGAAAAACAATATGAAGAAGGAATATGATTTTTCAAAAGGTATTAGAGGTAAATTTTATAATGCTGATGCCGAATTTAATTTGCCGATTTATCTCGAACCTGAAATTGCCGAATTCGTGCAAAAATTGGCGGTCGAGAAAAATATTGATATAAGCGAAATCGTCAATCAGCTTTTGAAAAAAGACAAGGAAATCATTGAGTTGTAAATTTCTGTTATTGATTTAAAAGTTGTTTCAAAAGGCAAAATAAAACTTGGAGAAACTTTTATGAATGTAATATTTTTATTTGGAATGGGTGAACCTTCGATTTGGACACCAATTTTAGCTCTGTTAATTATAGGACTAATTGGTTTTGCTATTTGCTATATCCATCGTTACTTCGTGCTGGCGGTTGTGCCAATCTTTTTATGGTTAATCTATTATATGATTGGAGAGTTACCGACTGTGCTTTCTTTGTCAATAGTAAGAACGATTGGCTATTTCGTAATTTTTGCTGACTTTTTGGCAATTATATTTGGCGCGGCATTAGCTTGGAAAAAACACAAAAATATTCAAACAAAATTATCATAAATGATCGATTTAAGAAGCGACACAGTTACAAAACCAACGCCTGCGATGCGAAAAGCGATGGCGGAAGCCGAAGTCGGCGACGACGTTTACGGCGAAGACCCGACGGTTAATCTTTTGCAGGAAAAAGCCGCCGAAACTTTTGGCAAAGAAGCCGCGCTGTTCGTTCCGACGGGTTCAATGGGTAATCAGATCGCCGTCAAACTTCATACAAAAGTGGGCGATGAAGTGATTATCGAAGAACGCGGACATATTTTTAATTGGGAAATGGGAATGCCGGCGATTGCTTCCGGCGTAACGATTCGTCCGGTTCGCGCCGCCGATGATAACGGAATGTTGACGTGGGCGGAAATCGAATCAGCGATTCACATAAATCAGCCGTATTATGCTTGCCCGACAGGTTTGATTTGTCTGGAAAACACGCACAATTTCGGCGGCGGAAGCGTGATGAGCGCGGAAGAAACGAGCGAGATTTGCGATAAAGCGCATCAATTAAATTTGCCCGTTCACATTGACGGCGCGAGAATTTTTAATTCGGCAGTCGCGCAAAATGAATCGGTTGCCAATCTTACAAAATCAGCTGATTCGGTGCAGTTTTGTTTGTCGAAAGGTTTGGGCGCGCCAGTCGGTTCGATGCTTTTGGGCGGAAAAGATTTTATTGCCGAAGCCAGAGTTTGGCGCAAACGCTTTGGCGGCGGAATGCGTCAAGTCGGCATTTTAGCGGCGGCAGGTTTGATCGCACTTGAAGAATCGCCGAAACTTTTGGCTATTGACCACGAAAACGCTCTTCGTTTGGCGGAAGGCGCGGCGAATTTAAAAGGCGTTTCGGTTGACGCGGAAAAAGTTCAGACGAATATTGTTATTTTTGATGTTTCCGAAACAGGCAAAACTTCCGCTGAAGTTTGTGTGGCGTTAAAAAGAAATGATATTTTAGCTTCGCCATTTGGCACAGCAATTCGGATGGTTACGCATTACGACGTTTCGCGGGAAGATATTGATAAAACATTATATTCATTGCAAAAAATAATTAGATGAGTTACGAAACTCGCTGCGTTAAAATAAAGTTGAAACCAAATTCGCTTGAAAAAGTGCGCGACTGGGCTAAAACTATTAACGAGCGGAAAGATGAAGCATTGGCGACTTTGCGCGATGAAAATGTGATTTTGGAAACGGTTTTTCTTAACCGGACAAACGAAGGTGATTTTTTGATTTATGTGATGAAAGCCGAAAGTTTTGAAAAAGCAAAAGCTATTTTTGAAAAATCAGTTCACGCGATTGACGAATATCATCAAAATTTCAAACGCGAATGTTGGTTGGGCGGCGTAAAACTCGAAATGCTTGTTGATTTAGACAGAATCTCCGAAATCAAATAAACTTACAATCAATGATTATCGCCATTGACGGACCTTCGGGCGCGGGAAAATCTACGCTCGGCAAAATGTTAGCTAAAGAATTGAATCTGCTTTATCTCGACACGGGCGCGATGTATCGCGCCGTCGGCTTAGCTGTTTTGAAAAGAGGAACTGAGCTAAATGATAAAGAAAAAATCGTTGGAATCGCCGAAGATTCCGATATTAAATTGATTGGCGAACCTGACGCGCTTTTTGTCAAATTGAACGGCGAAGATGTAACGGCGAAAATCCGCACTAACGAAATCGGGCAAGCGGCTTCGATTGTTTCGACTATTTCGGAAGTGCGGAAAATTCTCGTCGAAAAGCAGAGAAATCTCGGAAACATTGCACGACGCGGCGCAGTTCTCGACGGGCGCGACATCGGAACGGTTGTTTTTCCGAACGCCGACATCAAATTTTTTCTGACCGCAAAACCCGAAGCGCGGGCGCGAAGACGTTTTGAAGAAGATTCGGCAAAAAATCGCGCCGTCAGCTTTGAGCAAACATTCGCCGAAATTAAGGAACGCGACGAACGCGACGTTTCACGCGCCGATTCGCCTTTGATGATTGCCGAAGACGCTGTTGTAATTGACACGAGCGAACT
>JBDTSO010000161.1:0-6979 GCA_039931085.1 Acidobacteriota bacterium
ACAGCCGGATTGACCAACGACACGGAATTGAAATGGGACGCTAATAACGACGCGGATTTAGCCGGTTATGAAGTCGTCTGGCGCGATACGACTTCGCCTTTTTGGACGAATTCGCTTTTCGTCGGCAATGTAACGAACTACACGGCAAAAGAAATGTCGAAGGACAATTACTTTTTTGGCGTTCGCGCGGTTGATAAAGACGGTAACAAAAGTCCGGTTGTTTATCCGAAACCAATGCGATAATTTACTGTAAATGTTTTAATCCGGCTAGTTTATCGAGCGTTTGCTTTGTAATGTCTATTACAGAATAAATTGGAAGCGATTGTCAGTAAAACTTTGCAGAAAGATAAACAGAGGCGTTACCAAACGGCGAAAGATTTATTGCATGATTTGACCGAACTCAAGCAGGAACTCGAAATTCAAAGTCGGCTCAAAAGAACCGCCGCACCGATTCGTGAAGATACGAAAACGCAAATTATTGAAGCACAAATACCCACCGAAACCGAAACGCAGCCTTCAATCGCCGTTATGCCGTTTGCCAATCTGAGCGCGGATGCGGAAAACGACTATTTTTGCGATGGTTTGGCGGAAGAACTCCTTTAATCATCACTTATTCCGAAGATTCTTCTCACCTGGCATAAATTGTGAAACATTACTAATTTTCGAGTGTTTTGAGTTCAAACTTTAGTTTGCCTGTCAGCCGCGCTCTGCGGGCGGACAACACGCTGAAGCGCGAACTCAAAACCTTGAAAACTAAATTTGCAGGCTACTTAGCTGATTTTGAATGACAACCAAAATAAATTATTTTGCAAATATAACAGACAATTCAATTCCTCCTTTTCTAAACCTCCGCTAATAAATGCTATAATTTGCTAATTTTAACAATGCTCAAAGTGAATCAACAATTTGGACGCTACGGCATTATTTCGGTTCTCGGCGCAGGCGGAATGGGCGAAGTATATATGGCAACGGACGCGCTTCTCAATCGCAAAGTCGCCATTAAAATTTTGTCGGGCGACTTTAACGAAGACCGTCTGCGGCGTTTCAAACAGGAAGCCTCTGCTGCTTCGGCACTCAATCATCCGAATATTCTCACAATTTACGAGATCGGCGAATTTGAAAAAACTCAATATATCGCTGCCGAATATGTCGAAGGTGAAACTTTGCACGAACTTCTGAAACGTGCGCCGATCAATCTGGAAACAGCGATTGACATTGCCGTTCAGGTCGTCAGCGGACTCGATGTCGCTCATCGGGCAAATATCGTTCACCGCGACATCAAGCCGGAAAATGTGATGATTCGTCCGGATGGATTGGTAAAACTGCTCGATTTTGGGATTGCAAAACTTGCCGCAGACGGTTTTCCGACCGAATTCGGCACGGCTGACGCGATAACCATTAAAATTAACACGACACCGGGCATTATTATCGGCACGGCAAATTATATGTCGCCCGAACAGGCTCGCGGTAAAGCCGTTGACGCGCGGACGGATATTTTCAGTTTTGGCGTAATGCTCTACGAAATGCTGACGGGAAAACGCCCGTTTCAGGGTGAAAACACGCTCGACACTATCGGCTCGATTCTGCACCGCGAACCCGCGTCGCTCGAAGAATTTCAAATTCCCGACGAACTACGCGTTGCAGTCGAAAAATGTTTGCGTAAAGACTGCGACGCGCGTTATCAAACTTCGCAGGATTTGCTGGCGGATTTGAAAACCGTTCAGCGCAATTTGGAATTGGCAGACACAAAAGAAAGAATCTTGCTGTTTCCGCGTGCCGCCAACTCTTCGCCGCGAAATTTTAAACCGACAGTCGTTACCGCTAATCAGGGACAAACGACAATCGAAGCGGGTTGGAAAGACAATCGTAGATTTATCTTTTTCGGCTCGGCGATAATTTTGCTCGTCGCGCTTTTGGGTTTCGGACTCTGGTATTCCAAAAACCGTTCGCCCGCCGCGCCGCGGACAATCGAATCAATCGCCGTTTTGCCGTTCGTCAACGAAAGCGGAAACGAGGAAATCGAGTATCTTTCCGACGGAATGACCGAATCTTTGATTAATAGTCTTTCGCAATTGCCGCATCTTTCCGTAAAGGCACGCAGTTCCGTTTTTCGCTATAAAAACAAGGACACAACCGCACAGCAAATCGGCAGCGACCTGAACGTCCAAGCCGTTTTGAGCGGGCGCGTGATCGAACGCGAAGGAAATTTAACGCTTTCTCTGGAACTGGTCGAAGCGCACACGGGCAATTTGATCTGGGGCGAACGCTACGAGCGAAAATTAACCGATCTGGTTGTGCTGCAAAACGAAATCGCTCACGACGTTTCAAACAAACTAAAAACAAAATTATCGGGCGCGGAAGAAAACTCTCTGGCAAAAAATTATACGGAAAACACCGAAGCCTATCGCCTTTACTTGCAGGGACGTTTTTACTGGAACAAACGAACGGGAAAAGATTTGTTTAAGTCAATAGAATATTTCGAGCAGGCGATTGCGCTTGATCCGAATTACGCGCTCGCTTACGCCGGACTTGCCGATTCTTACGCGCTGCTTTCGCCGTATCTCGCCGCTTCGCCCGCCGATGCGATGCCGAAGGCGCGTGATGCCGCGCTCAAAGCCCTCGCGCTCGACGACCAACTGGTCGAAGCGCACACCGCGCTTGGACTTATCTTAAATACTTACGATTACGATTTTGCCGGAGCGGAACGCGAATTCAAGCGTGCCATCGAACTCAATCCGAATTACGCGACGGCGCACCAGTTTTACGGTGAATTGCTGACTTATCTGGGTCGCCGTGAAGAATCCGAAGCCGAATTTCGGCTCGCCCTCGAAATTGATCCGTTTTCGCTGATTATAAATCGTCAATACGGCGAAAGTTTGATTTATGCCCGAAAATATGAGGCAAGCGTCGTTCAACTAAGGAAAACGCTTGATCTTGATCCTAATTTTGCCTCTACACACGCCAGTTTGAGTTTTATCTATCAAACAATCGGAAAATATCAGGACGCGATTGAAGAATACGCGAAATTTCAGGAATTGATCGGCGAAGATCGCAATGCGGCAATTATCAGGCAGAGTTTTGCCGAAGGTAATTTTAAAGGTTTTCTGCGAACGATGACCGGAGAAAATCGTCCTTCTAACGCCACATCGTATTCGGTAGCGACGTGGTATGCGTTGCTCGGCGAAAAAGATAAAGCGTTTGACGAACTAAACAAAGCGTTTGAAAATCGGGAATACTCCATCGTGCTGTTGAAGGTTGATCCGCGTTTTGACGAAATACGTTCCGACGCGCGATTTTCGGCTCTGCTCCGGCGCGTCGGTTTTCCTCAGTAGAAAAAATTTTCTGTAAATTTAAATACAAAGCCAATAATACTAACCTGAATTACAGTTCTCAATGAAATTTTTATTGGTATAAGTTATCTCTGAATTTGTTTGATTTCGGCTGTGCGTTTGTTAAAACTAAACTAATAAATGCTATAATTCGTTGACTTTAACAATGCTCGAAGTGAATCAACAATTTGGACGGTATCGGATTATTTCGGTTCTCGGCGCAGGCGGAATGGGCGAGGTTTATCTGGCTGAAGACACGAAGTTAAAACGAAAAATCGCGCTCAAAATTTTAACTCTCAAAACCGACAATAATAATGACTATCAACGTCGTTTTGTCCGTGAAGCACAAGCCATTTCCGCGCTCAATCATCCGAATATCGTTACAATTTATGAAGTCGGCGAATGGGAAAATATTAGTTTTATCGCAATGGAATTTGTCGAAGGCGAAAATCTGCGGAATCTTATTAAAAACGGAGAATTGTCATTAAGAAATGCCGTTGATATTGGAATTCAAGCAGCTTCGGCATTGGCGGCGGCACACGCGGCGGGAATTGTTCATCGTGACATCAAGCCCGATAATATGGTGCGCCGACCTGACGGAATCATCAAAGTTTTAGATTTTGGTTTAGCCAAACAAACACGCGAATTATCCGAAAAAGGCGAAGCTGACCCGGAAGCACCGACGCAGACTCATCAATTGACAATTCCCGGAATGATTATGGGAACTGCCGCTTATATGTCGCCCGAACAGGCTCGCGGCAGGGAAACCGACGAAAGAACGGACATTTGGAGTCTCGGCGCGGTGATTTATGAAATGATTACGGGACACGCGCCGTTTTCGGGCGAAACTAAAAGCGATATGCTGGCGGCGATTTTGAAGTCGGAAACGCCGACGCTCGCGCTTTATACGCCGGGCGTTTCTCAGGAACTCGAAGACATCGTAAAAAAGTCTCTCGACAAAGACCGCGAAGAACGCTATCAAACGGTTCGGGAAATGTTATCGGATTTAAAAAACTTTCAAGACGAATTGACCGTTTCCATTCGCCCGCTCAAATCGAATGCCGTTTCGACGGGTTCGTTTCCGAAAGCCGGACTGACAAATATCACTTTTAGCACGGAAAGTTTTCCGAACGGGCGGCGTTGGTTGTGGATTGGCGTTCCCGTAATTGTTTTGCTGACCGGATTTTCAGTTTGGTATTTGAACCGGAAACCGGGTTTGCCGGAAATAAATCCGGCATCGTATGCTTCCTCGAAAATCACCAGTTGGAAAAGCGATTTGGGCGAATACAATTCGAGTCGGGCGCGTTTTTCGCCGGACGATAAACTTATTGCTTACGTAGCTGCTAAAAACGGAAAAAACAGCATTTGGCTCAAACAAATCGGCGGCGGCGAACCGTTCACGCGCATACAGGATGACGCGAAAGACGAAAGCCCGATTTGGTCGCCCGACAGCGGAAGCATCGCTTATATTTCCAACCGGAGCGAACTGAAAGGAATCTGGATGATGCCCGCGCTCGGCGGTTCTCCGACGCTGCTTTCACCGATTGACGGATACGAACAGTTGATTGCGTGGTCAAAAGACGGTGCAACCATTTATTTGGAGATGAAGCAAAATCTTTACGCTCTGACAATTGCTTCAAAGCAGATAACCAAACTGACGGATTTTGATGAAACAAAACCCGTCAATCACGATTTTAATATCTCGCCCAACGAACGGCAAATCGTCTATGCGGACGATAAAGAAAATCAAAGAGATTTATGGACAGCCGGTTTGCACGGAGAAAATCCGGTGCGTTTGACCGATGATGAGTATGAAGATTATGAACCGGTCTGGCATCCCGACGGGCGGCGTGTAATTTACAACTCAACCCGCAACGGAGTCAGTCAGATTTGTTTAGCTTTTTTAGACGGACGACCCAACGTGCAGTTGACCAATTACGACAGCGATAGTGTTGTTTCAGATATTTCTGCGGAGGGGACAAAAATCCTTTATAAATCAACCAAGGACGATTTAGATTTGTGGGGCGTGAACCTTTCCGATAAAGTGGAATTTCAGATAACTTCCGACATCGGCGGAGAATTTTGGCAGGATATTTCGCCAAACTCCGAAACTATAGTTTATCAATCGGCACCGTGGACAAGCATCGAAAGCAGATTGACTCACTCATTGATCCTGACGCAGAAAATCAAAAATGACGGTCAAAAAATTACGCTGTCGTCCGACGGTTTCAATCCGCACTGGTCGCCCGATGGAAATCAAATTGCGTTTTTGCATTCAGACGGCGACAAAAAAAATCTGTGGCTGACATCCGCTTCCGGCGGTGATGCCCGCCAACTGACAAGCGATGGCATTCTATTCGGCGGTTATACTTTATTGCCGTTTAACCTGGCGCAAACACAGGACTACCAATGGTCGCCCGACAGCCGTTTTATTATCTACTGCGCCAACCGCGAAGGCGTTTTAAATGTTTGGCAAACAGCAGTTGACGGCACGGGCGAAAAGCGTTTAACCGATAATGAAGACAAACATTTGCGCTTTTCCAGTCCGCTTTTCTCACCCGACGGCAGTCATTTGCTTTGGACGGGTTTATTCACTGACGCGCAAAATAAAAGACACTGGAGTATTTGGCTATCGGTTGACGGCAAAACTACTCAAATTTACCAATCGGATGCGGTTTTACAGATAATTGGCTGGTCGGCTTCTGAAGATGAATTGATTGTTAAATCGGTTGAAAGCGGCAAAGAACTGCAATTGCTGCCCGTTGACGTAAATATTTTGCAAATGCCTTTAAAAGGCGGCGAACCGCACTTGCTTTCTACACTCAAAGAGGTATATTTTCAAAACATAAAACTTTCTCCCGACCACAGAACCATTGCTTTTGTCAGTCGGCAAAACGATGGTGATGCGATTCAAATTCTGCCCTCAACCGGCAGAACGGCAAAAACGCTTATCAGCAGCAAAGATGTCCGCGTTTATTTTTCAAATCTTACTTTTGCTCCCGACGGTAAGACTATTTATTTTGGCAAACAAGCCAATTGGCAGATCATTTCAATGATTGATAATTTCAAATAGGAGAAACAAAAATGACGATGAAAAAACCAACCGCTGATAAAAATTCCAAAACTAAAACCGATGCCGTCGGGAAAACTTCCCGACCAAAAAATTCGTCCGACTTTTCAAAAACTTATATAGAACTGCGAACGATGCTTGATGCGCTGGAAGTAACGGCATTGCGCTATTGTTTATGGGAAGAAGACGAATCGGTAAGAACAAAACGTGCCGAAGAGATGACAAAATCACTGAAGCCGATAGTTCAGAAATATCAAGCCGAACTGCGAATGGGCGGCGGCGATACTGGTGTATGCAACGATGGTTTCTTCTGTTGTAACGGCGTTTGTGTCCCTTTTCCGTGTCCCTAAAAATTTGCAGAGGCAAGTCAGCAGTCGGCAGTTGAAGTTCTCAAGAACAATAAAACTTGCTTACTGCCGCTGCTCACTGCCGCTGCCCGCAGTCATCTCTGTCTTCAAACTTTCAGCCTCCGTTTTTTTCGACAAAAGCATATCCAAAATCAGCAAACCCGCGCCGATGCAGATCGCCATATCCGCCACATTAAAAGTCGGATAGTGCCAACTGCCGAGCTGCACGTCAA
>JBDTSO010000162.1:0-6952 GCA_039931085.1 Acidobacteriota bacterium
ACGCCATTCTTTTCGCGCCGATGACGGCATCAGAAATATCTTCGACGCGCGTTTTATAGCGATTGTCCTGACCGATTAAATCTTCGACGACGCGGCGTTCTAGTTTTTCGCGCGAGATGTCTTCGCCGACATCCGCTGCGACCGCGTATTCGACCGGCGCGGTGTGATTTTTTAGACGAATATGCAGCGCGTCCGTCAATTTTCGCGCTTCTTCGCGGATTTTGTTTAGTTCGAGATTGGAATTCGGAAAACCGAGATGTCCGCGCAGAGTTATTTCGACAATCGGCTGCGGCTGATCTGCTACGGCAGGACGCGCCTCGTTTCTGACTAAATTCAAAACGCCGTTTGTAACTTCCTTTGCTTCGGCGCATTTGGTTACGTCATAACTCAAACGCTGAAACGAACGCTGGCGATAGTCGTTGACGTGCTTTGCCGTAACCTGATTATTTTCATCAACTTCGACGAGCCACGCGCCGCGCGTTTCGCGGAATTCGTCAATGCTCGTAACTTCCAATGAACCGGGATTAAACGCCCAATTGTCAATTTCATACGATTTATGCGTGTGTCCTAATCCGACGTAATCGGTAACGGATTTTAACTCTTGCAGATTGGCAATCGTCAACGCCGGAATCGGATGCGTTTGATGTCCTTCAACGTCGGTGTGCAGCAGTAAAATATGAAACGCACCTTCGCGCAAATTTTCCTTGATGCCTTCGGTCAGCATCGGAATCGCCCAATTTGCCGACGCGCCGTACCAATCCGAACCGAAAATCCGCGCACGTCCGATGTCAACAAATCCGCCTTTGCCATATTCCGCGTCCCACGGTTCATAAATCATTTTGCCGTCAACATTTTTCGGTTCGACCAGATAAAGCAAATTCCAATTCGCCAGCGAACGCAGCCAACTGTAATCGGTATCTTTATGTTTCTGATCGTGATTTCCTTCAATCGAAACAACCGGAATTCCGGCATCTTTCAATAAATTCAAACCGGCAAAAGCATAATTCATCGTCTCCGGCGGCACGTTGCGTTTGTGGAAAAAATCGCCGCACATTATAACAAAATCAACTTTTTCGTCAATCGCGTATTTTTGCAAAACATCAATCCAAGCGTCAAAAAAATCACGCGGAGATTCGTTCAATTGATAGCGGGTGCAGCCGAGATGCACATCGGAAATGTGTAGGAACTTCATAAAAGTATTTTACCATTTACCATTTACCATTCATAATTGATTTTGTTTCAAATGTATGATGAATAAAACCCCGAAAGTTATTGGCACGGATGTTGATCCGCAAACCCGCTGCGCTCATTACAACAGCGAAATTGACGTTGTCGCCATAAAATTCAAATGCTGCGGTCAATGGTTTCCGTGTTTCAAATGCCACGCCGAGCAGACAAATCATTCGCCGGAAGTTTGGTCTGTCAGAGAAAGAGATACTTTGGCAATACTATGCGGCGTATGCAGACATCAATTGACAATTACCGAATATCTTGAAAGCTCATCAATTTGCCCGAAATGCAGGAGTCAATTTAATCCGGCTTGCGCCAACCACTACGATCTTTATTTTGAGATTGCCGGATAATTAATCGGAGAAAAGAATTTTACAAAAGATTGGAGCGCGGGCGGCTCGCTTGCCTGTCCGTTCGGTGCGAAGCTCGAACGGACACACGCCACACTTTCTATAAACTTTCAAGTGAACAAACGCCATCGCCGTTTTTCGCTTCGCTGGAACGGCGGCAAGCGAGCCGCTTGCGCTCCAGTCGCATTTAGTTATAAAAATAGTTATAAAAAATTAACTTTCTCCGGCGGACTTAACGCGAACTCTGCCGAATTCGTTTAACAGCGGCTCAAGATTTGCCACTGCCGAATCGTGGGAAACGCCGTTGCTTGCCAAAACGCCGTTGTGATTTTGCACGTCGGGCGTGTTGTAGATGATTTTCGCGCCGAAAAGATCGGTCATTTCGCCACCTGCTTCGCGCAAAATGATTTCCGGCGCACAAGTGTCCCAATGTTTCGTGCGCGGCGAAAGATGAATGTATAAATCGGCGATTTGCCGTGTAATTAAACCGACTTTTAACCCGACTGAGCCGCGCCGGACTTCCCTTTTCAACCCGAATTCATTAAACACGCGATTCATTCTCGGACTTCGATGATTGTGGCTCGAGGCGAGCATCATTTCGCCGAAATCGGTCTTCTCGGAAACCCGCAGACGCTTCGGCGGATCGTCATTTTCGATTACAAATGCGCCGCTGCCGTAACTCGCAAAATAAAAAGTGTTTTCAAGCGGCTGAAAAACCACGCCCAAAATGCTTGCGCCGTATTCGGCTAAACCGATCTGCACGGCAAAATCACCGTTTTTTACAATAAAGCCGCTTGTGCCGTCAAGCGGATCAACAATCCAAACGCGCCTTTTGCCCAATCTTTGCTTGTCATCAAATTCTTCTTCAGACAAAATTCCGTCGTCGGGAAATGCTTCGGCTAAATTTTCGACAATCATTTTGCTCGCCGTTTGGTCGGCAATCGTAACAGGTTCGGCAAAATTATCGGAACAGATTTTTTCCTCAATTTCAAAGCCGTTTTCGTAAAAATTTAATATAATTTCGCCCGCTTTTCGCGCCAGAACAATGGCGGTTTCAAGTTCTTTTTCTAACATTATATTGAATTTATCACAGAAACCTTCTTCGCGCTTAAATAAAAATGCCACAAAAGACGCGCCGCAACCGAGCGCAAAGGCTTCCATCTTTCCGCGATTTGCAAAAACTCGTCGGAGTTTGGTCGGCGGTCCAGATTTTTGAGTTTCTGCCGCGCGATGTGCAGAGCCAAATCGCCTTTCGGCATTATGTCGGGGCGCAGCATCGCCATTAAAAGATAAATGTCCGAAGTCCAATCGCCAACACCTTTTATCTTTTTGAGTTCGATTTTTACATCAGCGTCTGACAATTTTTCAAGCGCAGCTAAATTCAAACTTCCGCTCGAAACAGCTTTTGCCAGTTCGCGCGCGTAGACGGTTTTTTGGCGGGAGAAATAAACGGATTTCATTTCTTCATCGGTCAAAGACAAAACGCCTTCGGGCGTAATTTCACCGAGCTTTGTCTGTAATTTATTGAATGCTGATAAAGCTGAAGCAAGCGAAACCTGTTGTTCGAGAATGATGTGAATCAAAGTTGAAAAATTTGGTTGACGCGCCCACAGCGGCGGCTTGCCGTAAGTATGGAAAATATACGCCAAATCTTTGTCGCGCTCCGCTAATTCCTCACAACCGGCAATCAATTTTTTTTCGCTGAGAGCGGCAATTTTCATTTGTTGTTTATTGATCAGATTTAATCTGCCGCTTGAATGACAGAAATATGTTGTGAAGCAATTTTGCCGATTTTATCGCTTACTTTGGTTAGACCGTCAAAACCGGGAAGCGTCTGAATTCGCTGGGTTACTTTTTTATCAATCCAGTCCAAACCGTCGTCGCCGCCGAACAGCGTGGCAATCGTGTAATTAGATTCTTCAGTCGGTTTTGCGCCGCTGCCGACCGGAGTCCAAAAATTTTTAATGAGAAAACGCGAAAGTTTTTGGGCAAATTCGCTTTTTTGTAATTCGATTCGCGCCACGCTTCGATAAAACTGCGTGTGCGCGGATTCTTCGCGGATGATGCCGCGCAAAATTTCGGTTAAAACCGGATGATCGGCAAGCTGCGTCAAACGCCGATAACCCTGCGTCGTGGACATTTCGTGAATCGCGCCGAACGCCATATGTGTCGCCGTAAATTTTTTACCGACGAGGTTTGTCAGCATCGTTATCAAATAATTATTGACTGTATAGACGCTCGAAACGGCGCGGCGCACTTGTTTGTGCCATTTTTCGTGAGTTTCAATTCCGGCTTCGTTCAAAAATCGGTTGAGCAATTCGCCGTGCGTTTGTTCTTCGACGCTCCAACGCTCCATAAATTTACTGATAATCGGGTCTTTGCCGGTCGGAGTGCGGCGCAGTTCTTCGTAATACATATCGGTTAAGGCTTCCACATCGCGCATATAAAGCAAAACCGGAATAAATTTTTTATCGAGCGGATATTTTTTGACATCTTTCCACGCAATGCCTCCGATAAATTCTTTTGTCAAAGTTCGCGGCTGTTTTTCATACCAATCGAGAACATCTTTGTTCGTTTCAAATGTCATCTTTTTATTTCCCTCTAACTTTTTATTCGCCGGGAGTTCAATTTTAGATGCGGAATAATATAACACGCAATCGGTTGAAAATTAAAGACATTCGGCGGCTTTGCTTGTAAAATCAGGCTAATTTGCGGTTTAATAAATTGAGTTGAAAGTTTCAGGTTCAAGTTTCAAAGTTAAGAATAAATTACTGAAACTTTGAACTTTGAAATTAAAAAATCTATGAAATTAGCTCTCGAAAGACAGATTCAATTAGTTTTCATCATCGCCCTGTTACTGTTGCTAATACTCGGCTATTTCGCTTATCGGAGTGCAAGTTCGATGACCGAAGCGTTGAGTTGGGAAAAACACACGCAGGATGTTTTGCTAAAATTAGACGACACGCTTATTTTGGCGACGGAGGCGGAAAACGGCGGACGCGGTTTTGTTGTAACCGGCAACGAAGCATACTTAGAGCCGTTTAATCAATCCGAACAGAAAATTGGACAAAATCTGACTGATCTGCGCCGACTTGTTTCGGACAATCCAAAACAAACGGCGGAAATTGACCGACTTGAAAATTTAACAAAACAAAAAATCGCGTTCACTCAAAATTTGATTGAAACGCGCCGCACACAAGGTTTGAATGCCGCAAGCAGCATTATCGAAGACGGTCAGGGCAAAACTCTGGCTGACGAAACTCGTCTTTCAATCGGCAGGATGAAGGATGAAGAACAGAGGCTTTTGAAAACACGCGAAGATGATTTGGATAAAAGTATCGGAAACACTTTGTTTATTTTGTTTTTCGGAACTACGGCAGGAATTTTGTCTTTAGGACTGGCAAATTTTGCGGTTTATCGAACGGTCAAACAACGCCGCACAGCCGAAGGAGAAACTCGCACTGCAAATCTGGATTTAGAAAAGCGAGTTACGGAAAGAACACACGAATTATCACAAAGAAACGACGAGTTAAAAGAACAAATCAAACAGCGCGAACACGCTGAACAACGGCGGCGTATTGCGCTCGAAGCCGGAAATTTGGGAACTTGGACGATTGATCCGAAAAATAACAAAGCGGACATTGACGAGCGAAGTTTGAGACTTTTCGGACTTTCCGACGATGATTTCGACGGTTCTCACGAAAAAGTTTTCAGCCACATTCACGCAGAAGATTACCCGCAAATTCAAGATTTATTTCAAAAATCACTTGCTGAACGCACGCACTTTAACGCCAAATTCCGCGTAGCGTTGCCGGACGGTTCGATTCGCTGGAATCACTGCATCGGACAACCGCAATTTGATGAAAACGGCGAACTTACACACTTTGCCGGACATTGCAGCGACATCACCGAAAGTAAAGAATACGAATCCGTTCTGCTCGAAAAAGGAATTTTCAGCCGCGCGATTCTCGATTCGCTCTCCGCACATATCGCCGTTATTGACAGAAACGGAAATATCGTCGCAGTCAACGAAGCGTGGGAGCATTTCGCCGAGTCCAACTGTGTCGAAGAACAAATCGGTTCAACCGGAGTAGGTCAAAATTATTTAAAGGTTTGTGAAATGCCGGACGCTTTTGAAGGAAACACAAAAGAAATCCCGGAGAATTTGAAGGCGGTTTTAAACGGCGATTTAGCTAGTTTTGCGATTGAATATCCGTGTTATTCGCCGCAGGAAGAACACTGGTTTCTGATGCAGGTCAGCGCGATGCGCGGCGCAGACGGCGGCGCGGTCATTTCGCACATTGACATCAGCGGGCGCAAAAAAGCCGAACAGGAATTGAAAAACAGCGAACAGTTTAATCGCAGTATTTTTGAAAACAGTCCTGATTGCGTACAGGTTTTGGAACTCGACGGGACATTTCATTCGATCAATGCGAACGGCTTGAAATTGCTTGAAATTGACGATTATTCCGAAATTATCGGAAAACAATGGCTGGATTTATGGGAAGAAAACGACAGCGAACAGGCTTATCAGGTTATGCAAACGGCTCTCAAAGGACAAACTACGCATTTTGAGGGATTTTGCACAACCGCGACCGGAAAAGAAAAATATTGGGACGTTTCGATTTCGCCGATTTATGATTCCGAAGGGAAACCGAGCCGTCTCGTGGCAACTTCACGCGACATTACCTACCGGCGCGAAGCCGAACGAGAGCGCGAAAAACTGCTCAAAAACGAACAAGCCGCCCGCAAAGACGCGGAAATCGCCAACCGGATGCGCGACGAATTTCTCGCCACCGTTTCGCACGAACTTCGTGCGCCGCTCAACTCGATTCTCGGTTGGGGAAAACTGCTTGAAAAAGGAAATCTCGACGAGGCGACGACTGGAAAAGCGATCAATACAATCGTCCGCAACGCCGAATCTCAAAATCGTCTGATTGAAGACCTTCTCGACGTATCAAGAATAATTTCCGGCAAACTTCGGCTGGAAGTGATGACGATTAAACCGATAAATCTGGTCGAATCGGCACTCGAAACCGTGCGTCCGGCGGCAGAAGCTAAAGGAATCAAACTGGAAATAAAGGAAGATATTGACATCAGCCACATTTCCGGCGATCCGAATCGCTTGCAACAAGTTATCTGGAATCTGCTTTCAAACGCGATAAAATTCACGCCGAACGACGGCAGGGTAATTTTGGAAATCGAACGCGACAACGATTTTGTCGAATTGCGCGTAAAAGACACCGGCGTTGGCATCAAAGAAGAATTTCTGCCGCACGTTTTCGACCGTTTCCGGCAAGCCGACGCTTCGAGCATCCGCAAATTCGGCGGTCTCGGTCTCGGCTTGGCGATTGTCCGTCATATTACCGAAA
>JBDTSO010000163.1:0-6919 GCA_039931085.1 Acidobacteriota bacterium
CTCCCAAAACTCCGGCTTGAACAGCCGCGCCTAAACCGACGACTTCATCGGGATTGACCGATTTATTCGGGTCTTTGCCAAAGAACTCCTTGACCATTTCCTGAACTTTCGGAATGCGTGTCGAACCGCCGACCAATACGATTTCGTCAATGTTTTTCGGCTCTAATCCGGCATCTTCAATAGCTTTTTTAACCGGCGGCATCAGGCGGTCGAGAATCGGCTGAACAAGCTGCTCGAATTTCGAGCGCGTCAGCTTTGTTACAAGATGCTTCGGTCCCGAAGCGTCAGCCGTGATAAACGGCAGATTGATTTCGGTTTCCATTGCCGACGACAATTCGATTTTCGCTTTTTCGCCCGCTTCTTTCAGACGCTGCAACGCCATTTTGTCGTTGGTCAAATCAATGCCCTGATCTTTTTTGAACTCGTCAATAATCCATTTGACCAGAATTTCATCAACGTCGTCGCCGCCCAAATGCGTGTCGCCGTTCGTAGATTTTACTTCAACGACGCCTTCGCCAACTTCTAAAACGGAAATATCGAATGTTCCGCCGCCGAAGTCAAAAACCGCAATCGTTTCTTCTTTTTTCTTATCTAATCCATAAGCAAGTGCAGCGGCTGTCGGTTCGTTGACGATTCGCAGAACTTCCAAACCCGCAATTTTGCCCGCGTCTTTTGTCGCCTGACGCTGTGCGTCGTTAAAATACGCCGGAACGGTAATAACCGCCTGACTGACGCTTGATCCCAAATAATCTTCCGCCGACTGTTTTAATTTCTGCAAAACCATCGCCGCGATTTCCGGCGGACTATAATGCTTGCCGTCGGCATTGATGCGAACGTCGCCGTTTGAAGCCTTTTCGACTTTATACGGCACTTGTTTGATCTCGCCCGTAACTTCGTCGAATTTGCGTCCCATAAACCGCTTAATCGAATAAAGCGTATTTTCAGGATTCGTAACCGCTTGTCGTTTGGCAACTTGTCCAACCAAACGATTTCCGTCTTTGGTGAACGCGACTACCGAAGGTGTCGTGCGTCCGCCTTCTGAATTTGTAATAACAACCGGCTCGCCGCCTTCCATTACGGCAACGACCGAATTTGTCGTTCCTAAATCTATTCCTATAATTTTACTCATCTTTTGAAATCTCCAAATTGTGAATTATTCCGCTTTTAATCTCTTAAAAAAAGAAATTTTCATCTTATCTTAGCCAAGAAAGATTATAATAATTGAGTGTATCATTGTCAAGTTTCCTACATAGTCTTTGAAAGATATTTTTTTAAATCAACAGCTTCCATCAAATAAAGCTCATATAACTGAGTAACTAGAGTTCATTAACAAAAGCAAAAGTCCGTATGTGAATAACGAAATGATGTTTCTGCATCATTATTCAGACACGGACTTTCGATTCAAATTTCAAAATCCAGAATCAATAGTTTTCTTTTATCTGATAAAATGCTTTATGACCCAAATATCGCGCCGAAGTGCCTAAATTTTCTTCGATTCTGAGCAGTTGATTGTATTTTGCGATTCGATCAGAACGTGAAAGCGAGCCTGTTTTAATTTGCCCGGCGTTTGTCGCAACTGCTAAATCTGCGATAAATGAATCTTCCGTTTCGCCTGAACGATGGGAAATAACGCACGTCATATTGTTGGTTTTAGCGAGTTCGATAGTGTCTAGAGTTTCGGTCAGAGTTCCGATTTGGTTGACTTTTATTAAAATCGAATTCGCCGCCGATTCATCAATTCCTTTTTGCAGAAATTTCGTATTTGTAACAAACAAATCATCGCCGACGAGCTGAACTTTTTTACCGATTTTGCCGTTCAGATATTTCCAGCCGTCCCAATCGTTTTCCGCCATTCCATCTTCGATAGAAATAATCGGATATTTTTCCGTCCACGAAATCCAGTAATCAGCCATTTCTTCCGAAGATAATTCGCGTTTGTCGGATTTTTTGAAGATATATTTCCCGTCTTTGAAAAACTCGCTCGAAGCCGGATCGAGCGCGATCATAATATTTTCGCCAGCCTTGTAACCGGCTTTGTCAATCGCTTCTAAAATCGTTTCAATCGCTTCTTCATTCGATTTCAAATTCGGCGCGAAACCGCCTTCATCTCCAACCGAAGTCGCGTAGCCGCGCGATTTCAAAACGCTTTTCAAATTATGAAAAATCTCCGCGCCCGCGCGAAGTGCTTCGGCAAAATTTTCCGCGCCGACCGGCATAATCATAAATTCCTGAAAATCAACATTATTATCGGCGTGTGCGCCGCCGTTGATAATATTCATCATCGGCACCGGCAAAGTTTTCGCATTAATTCCGCCGATGTAGCGATACAAAGCCGTTTCCTGAAACGCCGCGCCAGCTCGCGCCGTCGCCATAGAAACGGCGAGAAGTGCGTTCGCGCCGAGATTCGATTTATTTTCCGTGCCGTCCAAATTGATTAAAGTTTCATCAACCAGCGTTTGATCGAGCGCGTCCAAACCTTCGAGTTCATAGGCGATTTTTTCATTAACATTTTCGACTGCTTTCGTCACGCCTTTGCCCAAATATCTGTCTTTGTCGTCGTCGCGCAGTTCGACGGCTTCGTTTTCGCCGGTTGACGCGCCCGACGGAACAGCCGCACGTCCATGCGTTCCGTCTTCCAAAACAACTTCCGCTTCTACCGTCGGATTGCCGCGCGAATCCAAAATTTCCCGCGCCCAAACTTCTTCGATTAAACTCATTTTATAATTGCTCCTAAAATATAGATATGTAAAAAAACTTCTGATTGAATCTAACTTGAAATGAAATGAAAGACAAAAGTAGATACAAAGCGGATGAATAAAACGAGACTTAGAATTGTTAAAGGCAAATGACGTTAGATGTTTATCTTTGGTAAAAAATCGCTCACCTGAACCGCAATTTCGGGAAAAGCGACGAGATTAAATTCTTGTCCGGCGCGGTAAGTTTGTTTCGATTGAAAACCATCTGCGCCCGGATGACGATAATCTTCGAGCGTTTGTTCCTGCACATTGAGCAAAAGATACTGCCGAATTCCGGCTTTTGAATACGCCAAACTTTTTGCGCGGCGGTCATAATTTAATGTCGAGTCGGAAATCTCCAAAATCAAAAAAATATCTTCCGGTGTCGGATGCCGATTATAATAACTTTCAAGCGGCGGTTCGGCTAAAACGATGTCGGGTTCGGGTTCGGAAAATTCATCAAGCCAAATTGGGTTTTGATTTCTGACACAGGCAATTTCGCCTAATTTTTGAATCAAACGAGTGGCAATAATATCGTTGATTGCGGCGTGTTTTGTTCCTTTTGGCATTTTTTCGATTATTGCTCCATTCAATAATTCGATGCGGTCGTCTTCATCGAAAACCCCGTTTTTAATCATCGCGTCGTATTCTTTGACGGAAATTTGGCGCAGTTTGAGATTTTGACCGTCGAAAACACCGAACAACGGTTCGACTAAATGAGATGTTTCGATTACTGCTGACATAGTTTTTACCTTCCGTTCAAAGTCTAAACTATTTTGCCGAAATTGTTAATTGCTTATTTTTTCAGCGAAAAATTGCCAATGTAAATTAGAAAACAAATATTTCCGAACCATTTTTTAGAAAGTGCCGAATAGACAACCCGTTTTTGCTTTCTCACCTCAAATCATTATAAATTGCATTATGAAAAAGTTAAAAATTCTGCTTCTTTTTTCGTTTCTTTTAATTCTTCCATTTCCAACTTTCGCTCAGAAAAAATCGGTTGATTTGATCATTTCCGGCGGAACTGTCGTTACAATGGACGCAGCCAAGCGTCTGATTACAAACGGCGCGATTGCCGTTGACAAAGATAAAATCGTCGCGGTGGACACTTCGGGCGAGATTGCGCGGCTTTTTTCTTCAAAACAAACGATTAACGCTGACGGGAAAGTCGTTATTCCGGGTTTGATAAATACGCACACGCATATTCCGATGACGCTTTTTCGCGGGATTGCCGACGATTTGGATTTGCAGGAATGGCTGACGAAATATATTTTTCCGGCGGAGACAAAAAACGTCACAGAAGATTTTGTGCGCGTCGGAACTCGTCTTGGTTTGGCGGAAATGGTTCGCGGCGGCACGACCGCCTATTGCGATATGTATTATTTTGAAGATGCCGTCGCCGACGAAACTTTCAAAGCCGGTGTGCGCGGCGTTTTGGGTGAAACCGTCATTGATTTTCCCGTCGCCGACAACAAAACTAACGCTGAGGCGATGAATTACACGGAGAAATTTCTCGATAAATGGAAAGATAATTCGTTAATTGTTCCGGCAATCGCGCCGCACGCGCCTTACACGGTTTCGACGGAACATCTGCAAGCCGTTAAAAAATTATCCGACAAAACAGGCGCACCGATTGTCATTCACGTCGCCGAAACGCGGAAGGAAGTTGACGACAGTTTGGCGGCGAAAAAACTGCGTCCGGTTGATTATCTGGCGAGTTTAAATTTTCTAAACAATAAAGTAATCGCCGCGCACGTCGTTTTTGCTAATGACGAAGAACTCGATTTATTGAAAAAATTCGGAGTCGGAATCGCGCATAATCCGCAGTCGAATATGAAACTCGCCTCCGGTGTTGCGCCTGTTCCGCAAATGCTGCAAATGGATTTGCCCGTCGGCTTGGGAACGGACGGCGCGGCTTCAAACAACGATTTGGATATGTGGGAGGAAATGGACACGGCGGCGAAACTGCACAAAGTTTTTACAAAAGACCCGAAAGTCGTTTCCGCCGAACAAGCCTTTGAAATGGCGACGATTCGCGGCGCGCGGGCTTTGCATCTGGAAAATTTAATTGGTTCGATTGAGACCGGAAAGCGTGCCGATATTGTCGTTGTTGATTTCGATTCGCTTCATCAAACGCCTTACTTTAATATTTATTCGGCTTTGGTTTATTCGACAAAAGCGAGCGATGTCAACACGGTTGTCGTCAACGGAAAAGTGATAATGCGCGAACGCCGCTTGCTTACTTTGAACGAAAGCGATATAAAGAAAAGTGCAAACGCATATCGCACAAAAATCATCTCAAGTTTATCGAATTAAAAAGGTAGGTTTTAACAAACTTGCCCGAAGGCGTTTTAAAACGCATAATAAACGGATTATTTGTTCAGGTCGCTGGAGAAGTGAAATTATTTTGTTTGCTCACTTTCGACCTTTGCGGAAAATTTTAGTCCGAAAGTAATGAAGGAGACTCAAAAATGCCGCTGAAAGTCAAAAGTTTTTGCACTTCGGTTTTATTAGTTTTAATTAGTTTTTTTGTAATCAACGCGCAAACATCCGCTGATGTAATGCGCGAGCGCGTATCGAAGGCGAAAGCGTTTATCGCGGTCAGAAATTATAACGCCGCGATTTACGAACTCGAAAATATCAAGCGCGAAACGTCCGATCCGACCGTCAACGGCGTGATCAATGTTTTGCTGATGAATTCTTATCTCGAACAAGGCGATTACACACGCGCTCAGGAATTTTTGAAGGAATTGTCAAACGCTCAAAAAATCAACAAACCGGGTGGTTCGGCAAATTATTTCGCCGTTGCCGGACAAGTTGTAAAAGGAGCGCGAAACCAACTCGAACGCTATCGGGCGTTGGGTTTGAGCGTGTCAGATCGAACTTTGCCGATTGAAGCGACGGTTGATATACAGAAAATGCGCGAGACTTTGGAAGTCGTCGTTGATCAGTCGAAAACTTTGAGCAAAGATAAAGATAATACTCCAAACGCGATGGCGTTGCTCGACGAAGCAACAAATGTCAGAAGCACTTTGGCGAAAGACGATTACGACGCGAATCGCTGGAAAAACGAAGCCGCCGATGCGCGTGAAACGCTGGCGAGTTCGAGAAGCGTCGTTGTCAGCGCAGTTAATGATCCGACAATTGAAACAAACAAACCTGAACAAACTACAATTGCCTTAAATCAGCCGACAACTGTCAATTCAAACACGATGGCTGGACCAAAACAGAATCCGATAAATTCGACTTTTCAATCCGTTCCGAATGTTCCTGTTGATAAACCGGTAACAAATCCGGCGCAAAACGATAAAGCTAAGCTTTCTGCCGAAACGGTAGCGAAAACCGTAAATTCAATCGTTCCCGAAAAACCGGAAACCGGAAAAACGCAGGAAGATCAAAAGCCGAAAGTTGAAGAAACGAAAGCTGTTCCGAAAGCCGTAGAACGCCCTGTTGAAAATTCGACAGCGGAAAAAACTCCCGATCAAACTAATCCTGAAACCGTCGCCAAAAATGCGGACACTCCGAAAGACAATTCACCGATAGCGGTTGGTTCACTGATTGAATATGCAACTCAAAAATCAAATCCGATTTACCCGACAACGGCAAGAAGTATGCGAATGACGGGCGTTGTCCGCATTGAAGTCGTCGTTGACGAACAGGGACAAGTTGCAGAAGTTCAAAAATCGAGCGGACCTTCGCTGCTGCGCGGCGCGGCGACTGATGCGGTAAAAAAATGGAAATTCAAACCCTTCACCCGCGACGGCGAACCCGTTAAAGCAACCGGCTTTGTCAGTTTTAATTTTACTCTCTAAAGTTGAAAATTACGTTTTTTGTGAACGCGCCATCGAATAATTGATTGAACGCAAAGCGCGGCAATTGCTTTGTTTTGGTTGTTCACAATTTTTGTTTTTATGAAGGAATTACGTAATTTAATATCGCAGAACGAACTGAAAAAAAAACTGCAAACGGACACCGAAAAGAGAACGACCATCTCATTTTATCAGTATTATCCAATTGATAATCCGCAGGAATTTCGGGATAAATTTTATGAAATGCTGGAGAGTTTCGGCGTTTTGGGCAGAATTTACATCGCCGCCGAAGGCATCAACGCTCAAATCAGCGTTCCCGAAAAAAAATTTCAAAAATTCAAAGAATATCTATTTTCGATAGATTTTCTCAAAAAT
>JBDTSO010000164.1:0-6906 GCA_039931085.1 Acidobacteriota bacterium
TTTATTCTTTCAATTGCAGTTCTTTTCAGCTAAAATATGGCAAAAATGTCTGAAATAAACAACACGACGATAAAAAAAACACCATCGCCCGACTGGTTTGTGCGCGGAATTTTGACCAAACTCGGCGAAATGTTCGACCAATTTATGGGCAGAAATTGGAAACCGTCGAGCAGTTTGGCGACCAGCGAATTGATTGAAAAATTAAAAATACTGCTCGACGCGGAAGCCAAAGACGAAGGCGCAAAAGGAAAGTTCGTGCCGCACAACATCAAACTTTTAATGCAGTGGGACAAATTTTCGACGGATTCGGAAAGCGCGATGAAAAAGCTCGAAGACGAATTATTGATCGCCGCGATTGACCACATCAACGACAAGCGTTATCAAACTTTCGCGCCGATGAAACTGGAAATAAAAAACGATTATTTCACCGAAGGCGTGAAACTTCAGGCGAGTTTCGGCAGTTTTGCCGAAACTAACGAACGCGATGTCGCCGTCAATGTAACCGTTCCCAATTTGAGAAATGTGATTCTCAATCCGGCGACGGAAGAAATCATCGAACCGGAAAAAGAATTTTTCGTCGCTGAATTCGCTCTCAGCGGCGCACCGAAAAAAGTAAAACTGGCGTTTGACGAAAAGGAACGAAAAAGCGTCGGCAGAACAAAGGAAAACGATTTGGCGATTGACGACGAGAGCGTTTCAAAAGTTCACGCCGCACTCGTTTTGAATTCCGACAAACAACTAATGGTCGCCGACACGGGTTCGACCAACGGAACATTTATCAACGGCGAACGTATCTCTTACGGCAGAGCTTTTGTAATAAAAGACGGCGATAAATTGAAATTCGGTACGGTTGAAGTCGCGCTTGAACACATCGCAAATGAAGCCGAAGCATTAATCGTCGATGAAGATATTCAGTTGGAAAATCCGGCGGCGGAAGACGAAATGAATTTGACAAAGCGGATAATCGTGTCGGATTTTGGCAACAAATAATTGATGTTTTAAAAATGACTGGAGCGCAAGCGGCTCGCTTGCCGCCGTTCGAGCGAAGCGATGAATAGCGACGGCGTTTGATTTCTTGAAAGTTTATAGAAGGTGAAGCGTGTGTCCGCTCGTGCTTCGCACCGAACGGACAGACAGGCAAGCGAGCCGCTTGCGCTCCAGTCAAAGAACCGGCAAATAAAAATGGCAATTCTACTTTTTTTTCTACAATTCGATTGGGAAAAACTTCGTCCCGAAAATCTTTTCGGCAGACAGGTTTTGGAGCGCACACCGGCGGGTTTGAGTGTTTTTTATCTGATCGGAATCGCAGTTTTGGTAATTTTTCTGCTCGTTTCGTTTTTCGACAATTTTCGCCGACCGAAGTTTAATTTTGAAAAAGATTTGCCGCGCGAAGTTAAAAGCAAATTAACCAAAACCGTGGCGAATCGCAGTTTGCGCGTCTGGCAGTTTGTTTTTATCGCGCTGGCATTTTTCGTCTATGGTTTTCACGTTTACTGGACGTATTACGCCGACGATTACAACGAGCAATTTCAGGCGTTGAGTTACAAAGATTTGCGAAATCGGCGAGCAACGGCGGCGCGTCTGCGCGGTTGGATGCTGGATCGTACGGGAAATTTGGGCAGTGCGCTGGCTTACTATAAATTGGACAAAGACGGCGATATTACGCGCACTTTTGCTTTCGATAAAGAAATGTCGCACTTGCTCGGAACGGAGCGCGGAACGCCAGGACTCGAACGCACACTTTACAAAACGGGCGACGACCCGACACCCGAAGCGTGGGAAATTTTGACGAAAATAAAACGCCCGGAAGAAGAACAGCGCGATGTTCGCATTACGATTGACCGCGATTTGCAAGCGTTTGCCGCGCAGCAGTTGAAGGATAAAAAAGGCGCGATTGTCGTTTTGAATCCGCAAACCGGCGACGTTTTGGCAATGTATTCAAATCCGTCGTTTAATTTGTCCGAAGCGCAGACACTCGACGATTATTTGAAACTCGAAGGCAATTCACGCGACAAACCGCTTTTGAATCGGGCGACGCGCGAGTATTACGTTCCCGGATCGACCTTCAAAACTTTTACGATGCTTTCCGCCTTTCGCGCCGGAAAACAAAATAATACTTTTACGAGTTTGCCCGGCGGTTTCGTCCCGTTTCGCGGTTCACGCGAAATAACCGATGCTAACGGCGGCTGCGAATCGCCCTACGGCTGCACGACTTTGAACATCGCGCAGGCTTACGAGGCTTCGAGCAACCAATTTTTCGCGCAAATGGCGGTCGAACTCGGCAAAGAACGAATCCGCGAAACCGCCGGAGCAGTTGGCATTTTAGCCGTTGACACGCCGGAACAGGCTTTGCAGAACAATTTTTTCTCCGACATCTGGAACACGAGCAATACGCGCATCGCCAACGCGCTCGCGCCGGAACAGTCAGCGATTGTAACGGGCAAACAAATTTCCGCTTACGATGTCGGTTTGGAAGGAATGGGACAAGGCTACGCCGGACAAATGACACCGTTTCAGATGGCTTTGATTGCGTCCGCGCCCGCCAATTTACAGGGAAATTTAATGAAACCGAAAATCGAAGCCGACCAATCGCCACAAATTTTTTCTCCGGTCGTTTCGCCGCAGCAAGCTGCCCAAATCCGCGAAATTATGGGACTCGTAACCGAAGGCAGCGGCGGCACGGCGACCAGAGTTTTCGCCGATGTCCGCGCGGTTGGAATTCGTTCGGGCGGAAAAACCGGCACGGCGGAAAAACTCGCGCCCGTTTATGACGAAAAAACCGGAAAGTTGAAAACAATCACAAAAAAACGCAAAAACGACGCGGGCGAAATGGAAGAATACAAAGTTCCGCAGATGTATGAACGCACAGACAGTTGGTATATTTCGATTGCGCCGCTCGAAAAGCCGCAGTTGGCGATTGCCGTCGTCGTCGAAGCCGGCGGTTACGGTGCAGCTGTTTCCGCACCGATTGCCGCCAACATTATTCTAAAAGCGCGTGATTTGGGACTTTTGGGCGATCAATATAAACCGAAAACGCAGATTCCGACACCAACAAAGAAAAACAAAAAAATTAAGAAATGAAAAATCGCACTTCATCGCACGTTTTTATACTTCTTTTGATTGTCGCATTAACAGCAATCGCGCACTATTCGATTCATTACGGCGCGTTGATTCGCGGTTATGAAACTTCTTATTTGACGGCGGAAAGAAATCTTTTCCTGCTTTTAATACTCGCCGTTCTGCCGATTTTTCTCAAACGCTTCGCAAAATTTCAGGGCAATTGGACGCTTTACACTTCCGCCGTTTTGCTTTTTTCAATTGGTTTGACCGTGCAGTATCGCTTGTTTTCCGATCCTGAATATACATCGCGCAAAGACAAAGCCGAAGCGCGGCAGGCAAAGCTTAAAACGCTGCAAATGCACTACATACAGGAAAACTATTCGGCGGAAAAGAAACAAATGATGGGACTTCCTGCCACGCCGCCGTCGCCGGTTGATTTGGATAAAGAAACGCCGCGTCCGGCAAACGAAGATTTGAGCGACATTTTTTTGTCGGGCAGAACTTTGATTCCGCTGTTTGCAATTGCTTGTTTTGTCAGCACGATTATTCTGTTCAGGCGCGATGATGTTTTAGATATTTTACAGAGAAATGGTTTTTTGATTGTTTTGCTGACACTTTTGCCGTTGCTGCTGGCGGCGATTACGTCGAGAGCGGGAAAATCCATCGGCAATATGACACCTTGGGAGCCTTCAAAAATTCCGTTCCTTATAGGTTTCGCGGCGATTTTGTCGGTTTTGTATAAAAATCTGGCACGAACCTATTGGGGAGTTCCGCGAGCGAAAGATGTTATTCCGCTTGTCTTTATGGCGATTTTGCCGTTTGTGCCGTTTTTCGTTTTGAAGGATTTCGGGCAAATGATGGTTTTCAGTTCGGTTTATGCGACGCTTTATTTAATCGCCGTGCGTCGTCTGCCGCAAAGAATCGTTTTGGTCGGAAGCGTCGCGCTGCTCATCAGCATTTTGGTCGTCGGCGCGCTGCCGGATAAAACGCAGGAAAAGATTCCGCTGCTTCCGACGCTGGCAAGTCCGGTCAAAAAAGTTTTGCCCGACCGGATTCAACAGCGGTTTCATCTGTGGCTTGACGGTTTTAATCCGCCTTCTCCTGACACAAGTTGGTGGAAGGAAGACTACAACGATTATTATGCCGACTTGGTTAAGCGCGACCCGAATCTGCCGCAAATGCTGGAAGAAGAGCCAAATTTGCAAAAATCAATCAATGTTGATGCGTGGTTCGACGTTTTGGCGTTTCAACCGGCGCAGGCGACGTTCGGCGTAGCTTCCGGCGGAACGACCGGACGCGGGCTTGGTTTAGGTTACGTCGAACTGATTCCGGTTTCCGATTCCGATTATATTTATGCCGCAATTGCCGAAGAACTTGGACTTTTCGGCGGATTATTGCTAATCTTTGCGCTAATAACTTTTGTCAGCGCAGGAGTTCGCACGGCTTTAGATGCGCGTGATATGTTCAGCAAACTCTGCGCCGTCGGGCTGACGGCATTTATCGGTTTTCAAGCCCTGGTCAATATGGGCGGCATCACGCGGGCGTTGCCGATGACCGGAATTACGCTGCCGTTTGTTAGTCACGGCGGTTTTAGTTTGGTAACGAGTTTCGTCATGCTCGGAATGCTGATGGCTTTTTCGCATCGCAATGCAGTTGATCTTCTGCAAGTCCAAAGTCCAATGTCCAATGTCTAAAGTTATCTTGGACAAACTAATTTTGGACTTTGAACTTTGGACTTTGGACTTTAAGACTATGGAAAACAATTTTCAAATTGATTCGGCTTCGGTTTCGGACAGAGGTTTAAGCAAAAAACGTCCGCAGAATGAAGATTCGTTTTTAGAAATGAATTCACGCGGTCTTTTTGCGGTTGCCGACGGCGTTGGCGGAGCGCAAGCCGGCGACGTCGCCTCGCAGATGGCGATGGAAATTCTCGGTGAAGCCTTTGTCAATTTGCAGGAAAACGGCGATGTCGAAGAATTAATGAAAGTTGCGATTGAACGCGCCAACGAAGCGATTTATCAAATGTCGCACGACTTGAAACAGCTTTCGACAATGGCAACAACGATTGTCGCGCTTCACATTGCGGGCAATATTGCAACCATCGGTCACGTCGGCGATTCACGTCTTTACCGGCTCGACCCGAATGGAAAACTTTATCGTGAAACGCAGGATCATTCGGTGGTCGAAGAAGAGGTTCGCGCCGGACGAATGACTGCCGCTCAAGCCGCCACGCATCCGAGCCGCAACGTCATCAGCCGTGCGCTCGGCGCAGATTATGCCGTTGAAATTGATATGAAAACGATTATGTTCGAGCCGCACACGACATTCTTTCTCTGCTCGGACGGCATCACGCGCCATATTGACGATTTTGAACTGTGCGACCTTTTACTCTCCGGCGATAACCCCGCGAATATCGTGCAAAAAATGAAAGATATTTGCTATCAACGCGGCGCGGAAGACAATTTGACCGCCGTTGTCGCCAAAGTAACAGATGTCGCTGCAGAAAAGTTTAACGGCGCGAAAAACGAAATTCCCGCCGAATATGAAGAAGCGACGATTGCGACAACGCGTCCGCCGGCAGTTGTTGAAGATGCAGTTTTTGCCGAACCATCTTTGCCGGACGAAGAAGTACCGACTCAAAATCTTCAATCGCCGATGTCTGAAGAACTACAAACGCGGGAAGTTGTTCAGACAAATCAGATTGAAAATCCCGAAACCGAAAAAAATCGAAATATATTTTCTTTTCCGGCTGAAAGTGCGGATAATAAGCCGATTCAAAGAAACGAAATTGTCAGAGAGGACAAAACTTATTTTGCGGAGGAAAAAGCCGAAAGCAGCATTCTCGGCAAAATAATAACGCCTTTGCTAACATTTTTTTTGGGCGGACTTTTGTTTGCGGGAATTTACCACTTGTGGGCGCAAAACAATGTCGAACCGGAAGTTCCACAATTGGTTCAGCAATCGCCCGATATTCCGTTTAAGGCTTTTGAAGACAACCGGCGCAATGTTGACGGAAATCCGCGGCAATATATCGCAACCAATTTAACTTCAACACCGGAAGATGCCGAAGATTTTTATCTGATGGGACGTGCTTATCTGCTGATCGGTAAATTTCCCGAAGCCAAAGAGATGTTTTTACAGGCAAAAGACCGCCTTGCACAGACGAGCGAAGTAAATAACAAAGTTTTGGCAAATGATATTATTTTGAGTCTAGCTGTCATCAATGACGAATTTGCCAAAAGAGAGGTTGTGAAAGAATTAAATTTGAATATATCCAACACAAATATGCAAACTAATTCTAATAATAGCGCAAATTCTTTTCGCAGTGTTCAAAATTTTAACGGCAGGTAGTAAAAAGTAAAGAGTAAAAAATATTTCCCTTCGGGAAAATAGCCAATTGTCGAAAAGATTGCTAATTTTTGCCTTTTTACTTTTAACTTTTTACTTGACTGAACTGTCTTTTGGCTTCAAACAAAATCACGCCGCACGAAACCGCTAAATTTAGACTTTCGACATTATTTTCCATCGGAACAATCAAATTTTCGTCAATTTCTCCGCGCTCTTTCGCGCTCAAGCCGTGCGCTTCCGAACCGAAAATCAAAAGGCGCGGTTTTTTCCAATCAATCTCCAAATAACTTTTTTTTGCATTGACATCGGCACAAACCGAAATCAGATTTTTCTCTTTTGACCAGCTTAAAACCTCAAAAAAGTCGGCATTTGTCCAAATCGGCAATCTAAAAGACGCGCCCATTGCGCCGCGCAAAGCCTTCGGCGAAAATACATCTGCCGAATTTTCGGTTAAAATTACGCCGGCAACATTGACAGCTTCGGCGGTTCGCAAAATCG
>JBDTSO010000165.1:0-6889 GCA_039931085.1 Acidobacteriota bacterium
CGAAAATGAAACCGTCTTGTTCGTAAACATAAGCACGTCCGCCGAGTTTGTCGCGCTTTTCGACAATTATTACGTTGTGTCCGCTTGCTTGCAGACGAATTGCCGCTGAAAGTCCGCCGAAACCGCTGCCGATTACAATTATTTTCATTTATTAAAAGTTGTTGATTTTTGATTGAATTTAGTAGTAGTTGAAGAGTTGCAATTTTCGATTTCGATAATACTTTCAAAGACTGCGGCAAAATTTTTGATGATTTTATCTTCGACTTCTGACAACAAAAGTTCGCGTCCCAAAAGCCTTTCCATCGAAGCGACGGGTTCGCCTTCGCAGGCAATTATTTTATCGAAAAAACTTAAATCGGTGTTGACGTTCAGCGCGAAACCGTGCGTCGTAACCCATCGTTTCAGATGCACACCTATTGCCGCGACTTTTCCATCCTTGGTGTGAACTCCGGTTAAACCTTCTATTCTGAAGGCTTCGATGTCAAAATTTTCAAGCGTCCGAATCAAAACTTCTTCCAAATCGCGGACATATTTGTGAACGTCTTTGCGATCCGGCGCGAGATTTACAATCGGATAACCGACGATTTGTCCGATGCCGTGATAGGTAACTTTGCCGCCGCGATTTGTTTCGTAAACCGAAACATTTAATTTTTCCAAAGTTTCGGCAGTCGCCAAAACGCCGTTTTCCTTGGCTCGCCGTCCGATGGTAAAAGTGTGCGGATGTTCCAGCAGAAGCAAATAATTCGTTTTGGGTTCTTCGATAACTTTTCGCTCAAGTTCTTTTTGCAGCCGCAAACCTTCATCGTAAGCGAAACGTCCGAGACGGCGAACTTGTAAATGTCTTTTCTGCATCTTTAATTTAATGATAGAATTTTCTGTGTAAATTTACGAATTGACGAAAATATAAATATGCAAATTAACAGAAACCTAACTAAATTCGCCGTAGCCGCATTATGTCTGTTATGTTTAACATTTACCGCCAACGCGCAAAAACGCCGTACCAGAACCAGAACTACAAAAGCGACAACGGCGACCACGCCGACATCAAACGCTGAAATCAGAAGCGGCGCGGAGAAAGTTTCCGTGCAGATAAAAAATGTTTCAAAATTTATATATTTGCTCGGCGGCGTAGCCAAAGGCATCGAAGATATTGATAAACAAATTAAAAAGGGCGGAGTTTCACGCGAAATTACGGACAAAAACGCGCAATTTAAACAAGACGTTATTCAAAGCATCAGAAATTTACGAGCCGGATTAGTTGCGCTGGAAATTGAATTCCGCACGAAACCCGCGCTCAAAAATTATCTTTTCCAAATTCAGGGAATTTCTGATATGGCAGGCACGGCGGAAGATCAGGCAACCGCCGGACAATTGACCGAATCGGGTAAAATGCTTTTGCTCGTGATCGAAAAATTGTCGGATACACTGGCGGCTTTGCCATAGATTAAAAAGGGTAAAGGCGAAAGGATAAAGGCGAAAGGTAAAGAAATTTCTTCGTATTTATCTTTCTGCCTTTTTTGCCACAACTACAATCGAAACGCCGAAGGGGAAGTCGCGGCGTTTGAGCCAGTGTTTTTCTGCGCTGAAAATTTTGCCGAAAATTCCGTTGAGCGCGGAAACATTGACGTTGTTTTCCGATTCCGGTTTGATTCCGGTGATTTTCATCAAAGTTCTGCCGCCTAGAATCGGCGCGAAAAATGTCCAGTTGGCATAAGTTGCACGTTCTATTTCAAAACCCGCTTTTTGTAACCTTTCAACAATTTGTTTTTTCGTGTAGCGAATCCGGTGGTTTGAAATATCATCCTGCACGCCCCATAGCCACATAAACGCCGGAACAAAAATCAAAGTTTTACCGCCCTTTTTCAAAATCCGGTGCATTTCTTTGAGTCCGGCGATATCGTCGTCTAAGTGTTCGACGACATCGAGCGCGGTTGCAACGTCAAAACTTTCATCGGCAAACGGCAGTTTTTCGGCTAAACCTTTGTGCGCTTTTAAACCTTTCGCATTGCAAAATTCCAGCGCATCATCGGAAACATCAACGCCTTCGGCTTCACCGAAATTGGCGAGCATTTCCAAATTCGCGCCCGTTCCGCATCCGACATCCAAAATCTTCAAACTTTGGACTTCGGACTTTGGACTTTGAACGATAGTTTCGAGAAAACTTTCCAAAATCGCCCGTCGCCCGACAAACCACCAATGCGAATCTTCCATTCGATTCATAATCGCGTAAGTGTGTGTTTGCATTTCTTTTGAGAGTGCTGTGTTCATAAATTTATTTTACCGCAAATGGCGCAGCTTAGAAAACTACTTGTTTTCAATTCGAGTTTCAATCGTGTCCTGCAGATTCTGCGGCAGATTTGACAGCAGATTGATGTTGGCTTTTTGCTCGATGTCGCGAACGGTTGTGCGGAATTTGCGCCAATCTTGATTGGAAACTCCTTTGACATTCGGCATATCAACGGCGACGACGTGAGTTTTGTCACTGATGGCGGAAATGCCCGCGCCCTGCGGAACGGCGACGATCACTTTCCAGCAATTGGTCGGCACGACGACTTTCTTTTTTAGCTTTCCTTTTTCGCCGTAGACTCCTGAGATGAGATACAAATCAACTTTGCCGCGTTTGACGAGTTCACGCGAATAAGATTCAAAATCATTCCAGACGTTACGGTTCAAATCCGGTGTTTGCGGAATCATATTCGTCATCAAAAAAGTCAAACTGTTGGCTTCTTCGCTGCTCGAACGGTCTGCGCTCGGACACAAATGTCCGCGGTCAAAACCGCTTCCCGTGTAATCCGACGGCGAAATGCGCGTAAAACTCGGCGGCAAAGCCGTGTTCGGACGAAAATCATTTTGACGGTCGGCAGAACCGAAATCGCTTTCCGCAATGCGCCACGAAACCCAATTCGCCGTGCCGCGGCTATTGTTATAAGACAGCGCATAGGCTTTATTAACAATCAGGAAATTGTTTTCATTCGACGCACTGTATGTTGCGTTGCTCGGATTTCCCAACGCGAGATAAACTTTTTCAGCTTGCTCGACGGAGTTGACGGGCAGCGAGTCGTTCGCCGGCTGTTCGACGGTTGTGTTATTGTTATCCGTTTCGTCGCCGCGAAGTCTGTCATTGATTTTTTTGCCGAGCCACCAGCAAAAAAGCGCGAGTAAAACAATAATTATCAAAGCGATGATGCCGCCGACCAGCGTTTTATTTTTCATATAAATTTACTTTCCGAAATCCGACGTTTAAGAATTAACTGATAATAAATGATAAATGATAAATGATAAATGATAAATGATGCGTTAAAATAAATTTATGATGAACGAAAAAACTCATCTGACGGCATTTTCAAAAGACGAATTATTAACATTTGTCAAAAATCTCGGCGAGCCGAACTATCGCGCCGTGCAGATTTTTAAAAATCTGCACGAAAGGCGCGTTCGCCTCTTTGATGAAATGACGGATTTGCCGAAAACGCTTCGTGAAAAATTAGTTGAAACGGCAACTCTTTCGACATTAACAATCGAATCGCGTTTTGTTTCGACGGACGGAACGCGCCGTTTTTTGATGAAAACACACGACAATTTTCCGGTTGAAACGGTTTTTATCCCAACCGAAAACCGCGACACGATTTGTTTTTCGTCGCAATCGGGTTGTCCGCTCAAATGCGATTTTTGTTTGACGGCGAAACTCGGTTTATTAAGAAACTTAACTTCGGGTGAGATTGTCGAACAAATAATTATTGTATTAAATGACGTTTACGGCGCGGGCGCGGAAACTCCGCACGGCACAAATCTCGTTGGAATGGGCGCGGGCGAACCGTTTTTGAATTTTGAAAATTTAATCAAAGCTCTCGAAATTATGAGCGAAGAAGACGGACTTTTCATCGTGCCGAATCGCGTTACGGTTTCGACTGCCGGAATCGTTCCGAAAATCTACGAATTCGCCAAACTCGAAAAACGTCCGCAACTGGCAATTTCTTTGTCCGCGCCGACGGACGAACTGCGCGACAAATTGATGCCGATAAACAAGCGTTGGAACATTGAAGAACTTTTGAAAGCGGCAAAGGAATTTGAAAAATCCCTGCGAAATAATGAGCGTTTTACATTTGAATACGTTCTGCTCGGCGGAGTTAATGACAGCGACGAACACGCGCGGCAATTGGCGAATTTGCTGAATAAACACGAATTAAATCGCGTTAAAATCAACTTAATTCCGCACAATTCAGCCGAGCCACTCGAATATAAACCTTCGACGCGGGAACAAATTGAGCGTTTCAAAGACATATTAGAAACGAAAGGAGTTTCCGCTTATGTGCGCCGTCCGCGCGGGCGCGATATTTACGCCGCTTGCGGACAGCTTGCGGCGAAATCGGGGAAATTTTAACGCAAAGGCGCGAAGACGCGGAGGCGCAAAGCACTTTATTATTTTCTAGTTATTAGTAAAATTAACAGTAGAATTTAAAACCTCGCGTCTTTGCGCCTTTGCGTTAAAATAAAATCCAAATTCATTATGGAAATTCTAATAATCGGCGGCGTTTTGGTCGCGTTGATGGTTTTGGTTTCGACTAAAATCAAAAAGAGCGCGGCGCAAGCCTTTGAAAGCGAAATCATTGAAACCGAAGAGTTTCGATTGATCAAACCTGCCGGATTTGTTCATCCGCTGCGCGAGGTTTCGGATTACGTATTTGAAGCGTACTCAAAGGATTTCGGCGAAAAAAACGAACGCAACATTTGGCGGGCGCAGGTTTATATGACGGTTCTGGACGGATTGCATTTTAATTCTGTCCGCAAAGACGTTAAAAAAGAAGACGGCAAAATTTTATCGGAAAAGTTTCCGAAAGGTAACGCCGACAGTGAAAAAATTTATCTAATTGAAAAAGAAACATCTAAAGATGACACGGCATTTTTAGAGTTTCGGGAAATTGTCGAGAGCCGGAAACAGCAAAAGACTTACGATTTGAAAATTTTGGTTTTGAAGTCCTTTCGGCAGGATTTTGTCGGAAGAGTTGACGAATTGGTGAGCAGTTTCCAACTAAAATAGGCATCTTGACAAAATTAAAACACATCAACTATTTAGCAAAGGAAAATTATGAAAAAACTTTTATACAGCGCAGTTATATCTTTATCTTTGATTTTTATAGCGGGCATTTCGACTGAAATAAACGCTCAGACAATTAACGGCTCAATCGGCACAGTCAAACGCGGCGGCGCGGCGAAAGCGACGATTGTGATGGACATTCCGGGCGGTTTGCACGTCAATTCGTATCGTCCGGGCAGCGAATACGCGATTCCGACCATCATCAAAGCCAGCGCGTCCGGCGCAAAAGTCGGTTCAGTTTCATATCCGCCCGGAAAAAATCGCAAACTCGCCTTTTCCGAAAATACAATTAATGTTTATGAAGGACGCGCCGTTTTCACCTTTAACGTCGCTGTTCCCGCAAAATTTCGGGGAAGTTCTGTAAAAATTCCCGTAAACATTCGCTATCAGGCTTGCACCGACGAGGTTTGCTATCCACCGAAAAATAAAGAAATTACTCTAACCGCACGGGTTAGATAGAAAAAGTCCAAAGTCTAAAGTCCAATGTCCAAAGTTGAAGATACACTGACTTTGGACATTGGACTTTAGACTTTGGACTAATCAGCAACTATACCGCCGCAGCTCGAACCTGCACCAGCCGTGCATCCGAAACAATGGTTTGCCGTTATAATCTGCCTGTTCTTTAAACTTTCCAAATCCAAATCAAAAATTGTCTGCTTCAAGTTTTTATCAATTCCGAGTTCGAGCATCTGATTAAAATCGCAGTCAAATAAATTTCCCAGCCAATCTACGCTCAAAGTATTTCGGCACATCAAACCCGAAACCGTCGAAGGATTAAACGCACCCACGAGTTTTTGCATATACGACGTTTCGTTTCCAGAACGCCTCAACCAATCGAGATAACGCGCAATCGGCATATTTGTAATCGTGTATAAATTGTTGAAAACAATGTCGTAACGATTTTTCAGTTCGCGCCGAAAATCCGCTTCGATTGATTTTTGTTCAGGCGGCAAAAATGCGCCGACGGGATTGTAAACAAGATTTAATATGAGATTTTTATCAATTCCATAACCAACAGCATTCAATCTTTTCAACGCTTCAACAGATTTATCAAAAACACCCGCGCCGCGTTGTGCGTCGGTTTGCTGCTCAAGAAAATACGGCAGAGATGAAACGACTTCGACTTCATTTTCCGCGAAAAATTCGGGCAAATCTTCAAAGCCTTCTTCAAACATCACAGTCAGATTATGTCTAACCATAATCTTCGCGCCCGTCTTTCGCGCTTCGGTTACAAAATAACGAAAATCGGGAATAAGTTCCGGCGCACCGCCCGTAATATCAAGTGTCGGGATTTCATATTTCCGCAAAACTTCCAGACACGTCTCAACCGTTTCCCGCGTCATAATTTCCGTGCGCGTCGGCGAAGCGTCAACGTGGCAATGTTTGCAAGCCTGATTGCACAATTTGCCGACATTGACCTGCAAAATCTCGACATCAATTGAACGCAAATCAAGATTGTTTTCCGTGAGCTTTTCTTCAAACGAAACGGGCGACACGGGAAATGCGTCTTTGCCGTCGCGTCTGGTAATTTGAACTGTTGCTGTTTGCATTTATAAAAGTTATCCACGAATAACACGAATCACACAAATAAAAACAAAATAATAATTCGTGTTATTCGGGTAATTCGTGGCAAAAATCACATCGAAACCTTATCGTGTGCATTGTGCGATTGAATCCCGTGAATCAACGATGCGCCGCCGCGAATCGCCGAAGCCAAGTGCATCGCTTCGGTCATCTGCTCCATATTCGAGCCGTTTTCCAAACTCGAATTCGTGAACGCTTCGATGCAATACG
>JBDTSO010000166.1:0-6865 GCA_039931085.1 Acidobacteriota bacterium
CAACTTGGCTGATCTGAGCGTAAACGCGCTTCATCGCGCTCGAATTTCCGATGATATGCCCGAAATCATATTTCTCGCGCAGCTCACGTTTTAAATATGTATTTTCATCAAACAAACGCTCTTTTTCGTTTTCAATAATATATTCGACTTTTATCGCCTGAGCAATCATCAAGGCGATGACCGACAATAAATCTGCTATTTGCTCATAATTTGTGTTCTTTTCATAATTGAACTCCACACCAAAAACCCCGAACGATTCTTTCCTTAAAACTATCGGTACGCCGATTCCGCTTATTTCTACATTTTTGTCATTTTGTCCGATAAACTTCGACAAATATGTAGATTCCAAATTTGCTTTCGGAAGGATTACTGTTTTGGCATTATGAAGGACTTTCATCAAAAAACTTTTTTCGATATTTGCTTCAAGATGTCGAAATTCAGTTGCGCTAAAGCCCAACGATGCCTTGATTTGCAATTTATCTTCAGTTTTGTCGTGAGTTATTACGTAGCTTCTGGAAAACCCAAATGTTTGATGAATCTTTTCCAGAAATCGCGGAAGAGCCGCACCCGAAAGTTTTCCGTCAACGAGAATTTGTCCAATTTCGGCTAAAAGTTTTAGAGATTCAATTGTAGTTTTCGTAGAAATGATATTTTTTTCAGCTTTCAAACAAAATTGTACATTAAATAAATTGAACTGACAAAAATGTAGTAAATTTTAGTTCGTTTTGCAAGGCGAAAAATTAAAAGAAATCCATAACTACCACCAATAACAGAGATTACGCTCATTCAAACGAAACGGCACGCAAATTGTAAAAAGATTTTGAAATAACTTGATTGAATTTTATTAAACGATGGAGAATTTTTGATGATTTTGAATAGAATATTTCTGATTTTAGCCTGTTTATTTACGCTTTCTACTTCTCTACACGCGCAGGAAGCAAGTTTCGCGCAGCGCATCGAAAATTTGGAATCAGCCGCGGCAGCCGCTCAATCGAGTGCCGATAATGCTTGGGTTTTGATTTGTTCAGCGATGGTTTTATTGATGACAGTTCCGGGACTCGCGCTGTTTTACGGCGGTTTGGTCAGACAAAAAAACGCGATTTCGACAATTATGCAAAGCCTTCTGCTTGCCGGAGTCGTTACCGTAATTTGGGCTGTTTTCGGTTACAGTCTGGCATTTTCCGAAGGTTCGGCTTTTATCGGCGGCTTAGATTTCGCATTTTTGAGAAATGTCGGCAGCGCGCCGAACGCTGACTACTCGGCGACCATTCCTCAGCAAACATTTATGATCTTTCAGTTGATGTTTGCCATTATCACGCCCGCGTTGATTACCGGCGCGTTTGCCGAGCGAATAAAATTCAGCGCGATGTTAGCGTTCACTTCAATTTGGACAATTTTTATTTACTTGCCGCTGGCGCATATTATTTGGGGAAAAGGCGGATATTTTAACGCGGCTCTCGGAGGAACGATTCCGGCTCTGGATTTTGCGGGCGGCACGGTTGTGCATATTTCGTCGGGCGTTTCAGCTTTAATTTGCGCTCTTTATATCGGCAAACGCAAAAACACAGACGATAATACACCTCACAACATTGTTTTGAGCATCATCGGAGCGTGTCTTTTGTGGTTCGGATGGTTCGGATTCAACGCCGGAAGTGCTTTGTCATCAGGCGGTTTAGCGACCAACGCTTTTGTTACGACGCATTTTGCGGCGGCGGCGGCGATGCTCGTTTGGACAACTATCGAATGGGTTAGACACGGCAAACCGACTGTTTTAGGCTCAATTTCGGGCGCGGTCGCCGGACTCGTCGGCATTACGCCCGCCGCCGGTTTTGTTACACCGATGGCGGCTTTGCTAATCGGACTATGCGCCGGAACTATTTGCTGTTTCGCCGTCAATCAGCTTAAACAATTTTTGGGTTATGACGACACGCTCGATGTTTTCGGAATTCACGGCATCGCCGGAATTTTCGGTGCTGTAATGACCGGAATTTTTGCAACCGTCGCGGTTAATCCGATTTTCAAAGACGCTGCGGGCAATTCGCTGCCCGTCGGTTTAATAGACGGCAATTCGGCACAGTTTTTTAATCAATTAATTGCTGTTTGCTTAACCGCCGCTTTTGCCGCCGTCGGTTCATTTATAATTCTGAAAATAGTTGATTTAATCATCGGTCTGCGCGTCAGCGAAGAAGGCGAATCTGTTGGTTTAGATGTTACGCAGCACGGCGAAACGGCTTATGTCTATGCGATGGCGAGAGTTGCCGAATCGGTTCAAATTCAACCTAAATCTTTTGAAGAATCGGGTGTTATTTCCGCGCCCGAACTGGCTTTTGGGACCGGCGAATAAATTCAGGCAACACGGATTTTTGTTGATAACGGAGAAGATTTATACGGCGCAAACGTTGAAACAATCGAAATTCCGCCGTCAATCAATGTACTATTCAGGGAGATTTGTTCGCACGGGCGATTCTCAAAAACCCGAACGGGCGATCTCGCTCGAAGATTTGGTGAGAAATATCTCCGTGATTGACTCGATTTCGCGCGCTGCCGAATCGGGAAATCGGGAAAATGTTAAAAGTTCGCAAAATCAGACAATATTTAACTAACCATTGTTTCGGTATTTTTTACCCTTTGCCAGAATCAAGGAAATTTGTCCGGCGTGGGACGAAGTGTGAAAAAGTATATGAGCAAAAAGCCTGATGCGCGGAATTGTGCCGAAAAACGGTGTATCAATTGGTTCTAACCAATCTGCGTCAGGCGTATTTTCAACCAGTTTATGTAGCATTTCAAAGCCTTTTTCAACCAATTTTTCGCTTTCCGCTAAATTGTGTCCTTGTCCGATTTCGGTTTCTCCCATCGTGGTGTTTTCAATGTCCGTCGGTATTCCGAAAAAAATACCGAATAAATTTATCGTTTCTCCGATATGGCGATAAATAAATCCGGCGGAACTCGCCTTTTCGTTCAATCTGAAATCGGCATTTTCATTGGTGATTTTACCGAACGCGAATGAACTCGTCGTTCTGTTTTGCTCTAAAATATTCTGTAAAATTTCTTTCTGCATAATTTTAATTCGCCGAAATAACCGCGTAGTTTTTCCCTTTGTAAAATCTCACGCTGTCTTTATCAACAATCATCATCAATGGGCGCGGGCGTTTTATTTCTTTGTCGCTTACCGTTTCAACCGACAAAATTTCCTTACTGCTCAAATCGAAAACATTAAGTTTGCCGTCGGCGGAAAACCCAAAACCATATGCGCCCGTTGTCAGCGTTTTGCCGCCGATATTGATCGGCGAATCGGTGATCAAAAAACCTTCGTATTTGCCGCTGATTTCGGTCGAATAACCGGAAGTATCAACCATTCCGATGACGACATAACGGTCTTTGCCGATTCTGGCAACCGCCGAATTTCTCATTTGCGTCATTGCGCTTTGTCCGGCGAAATAAAAGCTCGTCGGCACAATCGCCGCCGCCGCTTTTTCATTTAAGATTTCCGGCGCGTATTTTTCCTGAGCGTTCGCCGTTTGATTCTGCACAAAAATAAACGCGAAAAGCGCGACGATTAAAATAGTTTTACGATTTCTTGATTGCATTAAGTTTTTCACCTCAAAAATAATTTGTTGCTTGACTGAATTTAATTTGCTTGCAGTATTTTACCAAATAAAATACAATATCTGAAAATTTTCAATCCCGACTTTTTCTAAAGGACACCTAAATATAATGAAAATTACAGCTATATTATTAAATATCGCGTTGCTGTTTGCAACCTTTTGCACGCCACTACAACAAAGTTACGCTCAATCAACGGACAATCGTGATTTGGTCACAACAGAAATTATGGACAGCCACGCTTATTTTCGGGAAATGATGAAAAAACCGAAGCCTTCCGTTGATAATACGGCGCGGGCGAAGGCGTTGCTTAAACAAATGACTTTGGAAGAAAAAGTCGGGCAGATGACGCAGTTGACGATGGGAATGTTTGTTGAGGGCAGAGATCAGGATGTCAAGATTGACGAAGCAAAACTCGATAAAGCCATTAACAAATACGGTGTCGGTTCGTTTTTGAACGTCAACGATCAGGCGTTGACAGTTGATAAATGGCACGAACTTATCGGTAGAATTCAGGACGTTTCGATGAAAACGCGGCTGAAAATTCCGAATCTCTACGGCATTGATTCGATTCACGGCGCGAATTATGTGCAGGGCGCGACGCTTTTTCCGCAGGAAATCGGGATGGCGGCGACGTGGAATCCGGCGTTGATGCACAGAGCGTCGGAAATTACGGCGATGGAAACGCGGGCGGCGGCGATCCCTTGGAGTTTTTCGCCGGTTTTGGACATCGGACGACAGCCGTTGTGGGCGCGGTTTTGGGAAACTTTCGGCGAAGACCCGTATTTGGCGAAGGTAATGGGCGTGTCGTTTGTGCGCGGACTCGAAGGCGACGATTTGAGCAGCGACAAGCACGTTGCGGCGTGTCTGAAACATTATATGGGTTACAGTTTGCCGCTGTCGGGGCGTGACCGAACGAATGCTTTGATTCCCGAAAACTATTTGCGCGAATATGTCGAACCGACGTTTCAAGCCGCGATTGACGCGGGCGCGGAAACGGTGATGATAAATTCGGCGGCGATCAACGGCACGCCCGGACACGCCAACAAAAAAATTCTGACCGATATGTTGCGCGGCGAAATGAAATTTGACGGTTTGGCGGTTTCCGATTGGGAAGACATCAAAAAACTCGTTACGCAATGGCGCGTCGCCAAAGACGAAAAAGAAGCGACGATGATGGCGATTAACGCCGGAATTGATATGAGTATGGTGCCGCTCGATTACAGTTTTGCCGACCTTTTAATCCAGCTCGTCAAAGAGAAAAAAGTGCCGATGTCGCGGATTGACGAGTCCGTTACGCGCATTTTGAGGGTCAAATATGATTTGGGATTGTTTGATAATCCGATGCTCGGAGCGTCCGTCGCAAAGGAGAATTTCGGCAAACCGGAATACGCGCAGGTCAGTTTGCAGGCGGCGCGGGAATCTTTGACGCTGCTGAAAAATGACAATAATGTTTTGCCTTTGTCGAAAGGTAAAAAAGTTCTCGTAACGGGACCGACCGCCGATTCTTTAATTTCGTTAAATAACGGCTGGACTTGGGTTTGGCAGGGTTCCGAACCGTCGCTTTATCCGAAAGATAAAATGACGATTCAGCAGGCGGTCAAGGCGAAAGTCGGCGCGGGAAATTTCAATTTCGTGCCGGGAACACGCCTTGTTCGTCCTGCCGGTTCGCCTTCAAATTCCACGCCGACCGATGTTAATGAAGAAGTTGATATTTCAAAAGCGGTCAGCGAAGCGAAAAATTCCGATGTCGTCGTGCTGTGTTTGGGCGAAGGTTCTTACACCGAAACGCCGGGAAGTATTCAGGATTTAACCTTGCCGGAAACGCAGTTGCAACTCGCCGAAGCGGTGATGGCGACCGGCAAACCCGTCGTTTTAGTTTTAGTCGAAGGTCGTCCGCGAGTTATTAGCAGAATTGCCGATCAAACTCCCGCGATTTTGCTCGCGCTCAATCCGAGCAACGAAGGCGGCACGGCAATCGCTGACGTGCTGTTCGGCGACTACAACCCGAACGGCAAACTGCCGTTCACCTATCCGCGCAACCCGAATAATTTGCTCACTTACGATTACACATTATACGACAATTCGGAAAACGTCGCCGTCAACGCGGCAACCAGACCGCAATTCGATTTCGGCACGGGTTTGAGTTATACGACTTACGCTTACAGCAATCTGAAATTGTCATCGAAATCAATTCCGATGAATGGCGAAATCACCGTCAACGTTGATGTCAAAAACACCGGCAGCCGCGCCGGAAAGGAAACGGCGATTTTGTATTTGCGCGACGAAGTAGCAAGCGTTGCGCCGCCCGGAAAGCGCGTCAGACGCTTTGCGAAAATCTCGCTCGAACCGAATCAGAGCAAAACTTTGACGTTCAAATTAAACCGCGACGATTTTTCATTTATCGGTGCGGATAATAAACCGACCGTCGAAGCCGGAGATTTTACGGTGATGATCGGCGACCAAAAAGCGATGTTCACGCTTCAATAACAAATGCAGAAGCCTGCACTAAGTAAGGGCGTTCTTGATTACCACGCCCTTAGTGCAGGCTTCTGCAAATTTCCTGCGATGAAAAAGACGATTTATCTATTGTTGGTTTTATTATTCGCCGCGCAATTTACCGCCGCGCAGAGTGTCGCGCAGAAACGCGCCGCACGAATGGGTGTCGGGATGAATTTGTCGTATCTCGACAATTGGTGGAACGGCACGAAGGAAAAACATTACAGCGATTTAGTTAAACCGAATGAGGCGGCAAAGCGCGAAAAAATGTTCGCCGACATTAAAAAAGCCGGTTTCAAAACCGTGCGGATTCCGATTGATTTCGGCGCGTGGGCGAGCATCAACCCGCCGTATCACTGGGAAAATGAAGATGGGCTTAAAACCGCCGATTCGTTTGTGAAATGGGCAGCGGACAACGAGTTAAACGCGATTATTGATTTGCACCACGTCGAATTTGACGGCAAAATTGCGGGCGCGATGACGACGGAGCGAATCGTCTGGTTATGGAGCGAAATCGCCGAAAGATATAAAAATACGAATCCCGAAAAGGTATTTTTTGAACTCCGTAACGAACCGCACGAAATCGAAGCAGAAGATTGGCGGACGCAAGCCGAAGCGATTATTAAAACCGTGCGAAAAATCGCGCCGAATCACACTTTAATCGTCGGTTTTCACGATTGGAATTCGCGGACGGCGTTGATTGAATCGAAGCCTTTTGACGACATAAATATTATCTACACTTTTCATTATTACGATCCTTTTT
>JBDTSO010000167.1:0-6834 GCA_039931085.1 Acidobacteriota bacterium
AACTAAAGTTTGAACTCAGAACAAGATGCCAGCAACCTTCGCAGTTTTTACACTAAGTTGCCGGTTACAAATAGTCTTCTTGAAGCGGGGAAAGTCTATGACTTTCCGGCATCTTTGCAAGTTTAAATCTTCATTCACCCGCCGACATTTGTCTGCCCAATTATCGCCTGCAATCGTCCGATAAAATCAGTGTTTTTCCAATCGCTCCAGAGTTTCAGCGCGGCGCGATAATTTTTCGTGCGCTTTTCGACAAATTCCGACAAAAGCCAGATGTTTGCACGATTATCGTCGCCGTTTCGTAGAGATTCGCTCAAACTTTCCAGCCAAGCGTCCGCGTCGTGAACCTCACCAAGAAAGTTCTGCATTTCCGCCGCTTTCTCGGCAAACGGTTCGATTTGTTTGCCCCAGCAAGCCGTGTAAAGTTCGATTGCGTAGCGCAGACGTTTGGCGGCGATGCGGAGTTCGTGAAGTGATTCGTCAATAAAAGGCTCGTAAATATGATCGCTCAGAGCGCAAAATTCCTTTAGACTTTTGCCGATGACATCGCGCCCGGCTTCGTTAAAACTGACCGCCGTTTTTTGGTGTTTTACGGCTTCGTCAACCGTTCTGTCAAAGCGTTTTTGTAAATCTTTCAGTGTAGTCGCGGAAAGCATTTCCAGTAATCCAATGTTTGCCTGTTCGCGCAGAGCGCATCGCTGTTCGATCAATTCGGCGATACCGTTTTTGATATTTTCGACTCTAGATTTTTTCCGCAGTTTTTCGAGCGCGATAATCGCCACATCCTGATCGCGTGCCGCGCCGAGCGCGTCGGCGATTTGCTTCAAATCTTTTTTCAATTTGTTGAGCGGTTTCTTTTTTAACAAAGGCGAGAAATCACGCAATGCACTTCGCAAACGTCTGGTCGCCACGCGCATATCGTGAACGCCTTCAATGCTTTCCGAATGTAAAGCCGTTTCGCGCTTTTCTAAAATTTCTCCAAACCGCACACGCAAAATCTTGTCCGCCCAATCCAAAACATTCGCTTCACAGTCAAGCCCGGTAATTTCCTTTGCTTTTGCCATTGTTTAACAGTATTCCAGATAAATTTATTGATTTATCAAAGAGCTTTATTTCGGGGCGGAAATTCTGCCCGCGCGAGCGATGGTAAATCTTTTTTCGTTGTTTTCACCGTTATTGACCACAACTTTTATTTTGCGGTAATTACCATCACGGTTTTCATTAATCGGAGTATATGAAACCAAGTATTGAGTGTGCAGTTCGGCGGAAATGTCCGCAGCGATTTGCGGAAGTTCGCCGATTGAATTTGGAAAATAAACTTTTCCGCCTGTTTCTTCCGCCAAACGCTTTAAAAAAGTCTTGGCTTTTTCTTGACGATTGATGCCGTCCGCGTCGGGTTCTTTGCTTAGTTCGTTGACAAATCCGACAGCGTAAATCTGCACCTGAGAATTTCGCAGCAACTCAAAAAGCTGTGCTTCATCGTGAGTAATGCTGCGGTCGTCACCGTCGGAAACCAAAATCAGCGCACGCAGTTTAACATCGTCTTTCTGAGTAGATTTTTGATATTCGTCAATTTTTTTCGCTGCCTGATAAACAGCGTCAATGATTGCAGTTTGTCCGCCTTCGACAAACAAATTTTCCAATCCTTGATTCAGGGAACTTTGTTTGGTTGTGAAGTCTTGTACAACGTCAAATTTATCCGCGCTGACGAAACGAATAATCGCTGATTCGTCAGCCGGACGATTTTTGGCGACGATAATTTTCCCGGCTTCGATAATGTCCTTGAGCTGCGAGCGAAGCGAACGCGAATTATCAATCACAAGAGCGTTAATCATTGGAATTTCAGTAGTATTTAAAGACGCAAGCGGTTGCAAAACGCCGTCTTCATAAACCTCAAAGTCCGACAGACGCAGATTTTTCACCGCGCGATTATTTGCATCAATGACGCGGACATTCAAATTGACTTCTTCCGTGTCAACCTTTATAACTTCCTCCACTTCATCCGGCGGATTTGCCGGGTTTACGGATGTTTCTACCGGCGCAGGCGTTTGGCTGACAGCAGTTTTTGGGCTTTGAGCCGGAACGACGCGCTGCCGAATCGGAGCGGCGTTATCGGCTTCGGTCGGAATGTTTGCGGGTTTTACGGGCGAACTGATCGTATCTGTTCTCACCCATCCTTTGACGCTGCCGTTTTCCATGGAAACATAAAGCCAGCCGTCTTTTTCGCGCTCTTTTTCCAGAATTACTTTGTCGCCTTTTTTGATCGTTTGAATTTTTTCCGAACTCGAATCCGGTTCTTTACGCAAATAGGTGGACATTACCGTAACTTCCGCCTGCTTTTGAGCGAGAACTGAAACAGCAAACAATAAAGTTAAAAATGAAGCAATAAAAATTTTCATAAAATTAAAGGTTTTCCGCAGTATTTAGGAGAATTAGAACTTTTTGGTGCGAAAAATTCCGCGAGTTCTGACGACGACATCAGGACGGTCAACCTTGACGCTGATTTCGTGCGTCGGCAGATCACTTGCGGCGTTTTTCGCGTCGTAACCGAGCCGATATTGCTGGGTTAATTCGCCGGTGATAGTTTTAAAAACCTTTTTTAATTTTGGCACATCGCTGAGGTAAAATCTGCCGGCTGTAATGTCAGACATTTTCTTCAAAGTATCAACCGCTTCGTCAAATTCCTTTTTTTCGAGATTTGCAATTTGTTCATCTGTCGGCACATAAACCGTCTGCGCGACATTTGCAGCATTTATACGGCTTTCCCGGGACTTTTTCTTTTTCTTTTTCGGTTTTTTGGGTGTGTCCGCCGACACGTTAAAATCCTTGTCTGATTTGAAGAATATCGAATAAATCAAAATATCCGATTCTTCGAGCCGGTTTAAGAATTCATCTTTTGTCAAAGAACTGCCGAAATCGTTGCCGTCTGTTAAAACTATTATGACTTTGCGTCCCTTCGTATCTTTAAATGAATTTTGGACAATTTGGTTGACGGCATTATACAACAGCGTTGCGCCGTAATTGTTGATTTTAATTCGGTCGAGAGAGTTTTTTATCGCCTGATGATCGGAAGTAAAAGAATTGATGACATTCACCTGCGAATCGAAAGTCGCCACCTGACATTGATCATTTTTTTTCAACGAATCTACGAATTCTTTGGCGGCATCTTTGATTTTTCCGATGACGTTTCTGGTGCTTTTGCTCGTGTCAAGCAAAAGCACGATTTTGAGCGGCTCGTTATATGCGGAAAAAAAGATAGTTTTTTGTTTTACGCCGTCCTGATAAATTGTAAAATCCTCTTTTTTCAAGTCGAGAATATAATGATTTTCTCTGTCGCTGACCGTAACCGGAACGCTGACAAAAGATTTACTTGTTTCACGATTCGTTTCAGATTCGGCGTTTTGCGCTTTCACCCTGCCCGGCAAAATCAAAAACATCAGAAGAAATAGGGCAAAAATGATTTTCATAACTTTATGGATAAACCGAAATAACTTTGTGATTTGAGCTTCAACAGTTTTATCTTTTAAAATTATAGACAATTGACAGTGGATAAGTCTAACAATATCGGCTTTTTCAAAGTTTAAACGACTGAAAATATATTTGTTTCGGCAAGTTTATTTTTTGATTGTGCCGTTGTAAGATTACTTTCGTGAATGCCGAATCGCCTGAAAATAATTCAAATTCTTCTCTGCCGCGCGTCGGGATAACAATGGGCGATGCCGCCGGAATCGGCGCGGAAATAGTTCTCAAAGCTCTCGTCGACGAAAATCTGAAAAAAAAATGTCAGCCGATAATCATCGGCGATGCCGAATTTTTAAGCAAAACGGCGCGTGATTTAAATTTGAAATTCGATTTTGTTGATCCCGCCGAAAATCTTACGACAAATCAAACCGCAATTTACGACTTAAAAAATCTTGAAAATGAAATAAATGCGGGCGAGGAATCCGCGCTGACGGGAAAGGCTGCCGCCGAATACATCGAAACTGCCGTACGGCTTTGGCGAGAAAAGAAAATTGATGCGATTGCCACCGCGCCGATCAGCAAAAAAGCACTTTCAATGGGCGGCTACAATTTTCCCGGACACACGGAATTTCTCGCTTTTCTGACGGAAACGCCGGAATTTGCAATGAGCTTTTTCGCCGAAAAACTACGCGTCGTGCTGCTTTCGACGCACGTCAGTTTGCGCGACGCAATTGATTTGGTAAAAAAGGAAAAATTGGTTGAGTTGATAAAATTTTCCCACCGAGAAATCTCAAAACTTCTGAAAAAAGATGCGCGTTTGGCGATTGCCGGTTTGAATCCGCACGCATCGGAAGGCGGAATGTTCGGCACGGAAGAAGCCGATGAAATAATTCCCGCCGTTGATGAATGCCGCAAAAAATACGATATAAATATTTCAGGTCCATTTTCGCCGGATACAATTTTCCTGCGCGGTTTTCGCGGTGAATTTGACGGCGTAATTTCCTGTTATCACGATCAAGCGACGATTGCCGTCAAGTGTCTGTCGTTCGGCTCGTCGGTCAATGTAACGCTCGGTCTGCCGCTGATCAGAACGTCGGTTGACCACGGAACGGCATTTGATATTGCCGGAAAAAATGTCGCGGAGGCTTCGAGTATGAAAGCAGCGATTCGTCTTGCGGCAAAGTTATCGGCAAATTCGTAAAGACGCGCAAAGACTGGTAAGATAAAGGCGAAACGAGGAAAATTTTTTATAATGAATGGACAGCAAAGCGGCGAAAAAAGAAAGTTTCAGTTGCCGACGACGATCCGGCGATTCTTCGCTTGGTCAAAGCGATAGTAGAAAAAGAAGATTATTCAATCGTTTCGGCGCGAGACGGCAAAGAGGCGTATAAACTTCTGCATTCGGATGAAATGTTCACGGCGGCGATTTTCGATGTCGTGATGCCGTATATTCAAGACACGGAACTCGTGCGTTTTATGCAGTCGGAAAAACGTCTGTTGAAAATTCCTGTGATTATGATGACGGCTGAACAAAATCCGCGTCTTTCGTCGGAAAGTTTTTCAGCCGGCGCAATCGCTTTTTTGCCCAAACCGTTCACCACTTCGCAATTGCAGACGATGCTGCGGATGTTCGTGCAGAAAAATTAGATAACGGTAAATAAACTCGGATTTTTCTTGACGTTTTCCCTGTCGAATGGTAGTTTTCAAATCAAACGTAATTTTTCTCAAAATAAATTTTTAGAAGTTCGATGAGGAGCGATATTGCCTGTGTCAAAACGAAAGTTACTGCTTGCAGATGATTCGATAACGATTCAAAAGGTCGTCAATTTAACCTTTGCCGATGAAGGAATCGAAGTCGTTGCCGTCGGCGACGGCGACGCGGCAATGCAGAAATTCGTTGAAATTAAACCGGATTTAGTGATGGTTGATGTCAATATGCCGGGAATGGACGGTTACAAGATTTGCGAATTAATCAAGCAGGACGAGGAAACTAAACATATTCCGGTTATTTTGCTGGTCGGTTCGTTCGAGCCGTTTGATGAAGACGAAGCCCGCCGAGTCGGTGCGGATGATTATCTGACGAAACCTTTTCAATCAATCCGTCAGTTGGTCAACAAAGTTTCGCTTCTTCTCGACAACAATGCGAGAGAAAGTTCGGGCAACGGTTCGGTTTCGGAAAATGAAAGTGCGAAATCGGAGGATGAAACTCCGGAACAGCCGATTGTCGGCAGTTTCGACGATTTCGGAATGGACGATGATATGATTCAAACCGATCAAATCGGCAGTCTGCCGGTTGATGAAGCCCGAAAGTTTGAATCAAATTCCGCCTCTGAAAAACCTTTTTTTGAACTTCCTCAGATGACTTTGAAAAAACCATACGAGTTTGACACTGAAACCTCCGTGAAAGAAGAAGATGTTTCAAAAACTCAGCCGCTGTCGACTGCCGAATTTAATAAAATTACTTCCGAACCGGCGAATGAGAACGCTGAAAAAGCATCGGACTTTGCAGTCAAACCGAGTTTTTCAAAACGATATATAATCGAAGAACCGAAAGTTCCAAAAAAAGAACCGTCAGAAAATCAGATTTTTTCGGATGAAAATCAATTTGCGCCGGTAGAAGAAACGCCAGAAACATATTCGACATCGAGACAGACCGAACTTTTGAATTTCGATGATTTTAATTTGCTCGAACTTCCGATGTTCGAGGATGAAGAATTTTCCTCTGGTGTCGAACAGGAAGTTACGAACGACTTTGAAGGACAACTTTTTGGACAGATGCCGGAAACTTCGGAAATACTGCACGAAGCGACATCTGAAAAATCAAAAGAAACAAATGAAATACCTGAAGGAACGTCCGCACCAATACCGGAATCAGTAGAAGTTTCACAAATATCTTCTGAAAATGAAATAGAAACACGCGAACCGATTGCTCAAGCAATAAGTTTTTCGCCTGAATTAATTGAAGCCATTGCCAGCCGGGTGGCTGAAAAAATCTCCGAAAGAGCGGTGCGGGAAATTGCTTCGGAAGTAACGCCGCAAATGGTCGAAATGATTATAAAACAAATGGCGAAGGACAAAGCAGAAGAATAATCAACAACAAATAAGTAGATAATAAATGGTTAGTTTTCGCCGCTCAGATGAAAACTAACCATTTTTAGTTATCAGTTAATAAAATCTGATAACTGATAACTTAATTATGGAACTGGAAAAATCATACGATCCGAAACAAGCCGAAGAAACGCATTATCAAACTTGGGAAGCAAATAATTATTTCGCGCCCGAAATCAACGAAAACCCAAATGCCGAAGCGTTTTCAATCATCATTCCGCCGCCGAATGTTACCGGAAGTCTGCATATGGGACACGCGCTTCAGCA
>JBDTSO010000168.1:0-6808 GCA_039931085.1 Acidobacteriota bacterium
GGTCATCACCACCGAAGATTTTTCCAACGGTGTCACAACGCGCCTCGCCGATACCGCTTTGAAAGCGATGCTCGCCGAACGGGACAACAAACCGCTTCCGCAACCCGAAATCACTTCGCCGGTCACTGCCGATTTCACCCGGAAAATCGCCGGACGCTACGAAAACGGCGGCAAAGCCTACGATTTAATCGAACGCGACGACGGACTTTCGATGTTGAACGCCGATGGCGGGTTTGAAACGCGGCTTCGCAGCCTCGACAAAGGGTTAATTACCGACGACAAATTTACTTTTGGCACGCGCGTCTTACCAAGCGAAGACGACAAAAGCATCACCGTCGCCGACGAAACATTCAAGCGCGTTTCAGTCAGCAAACCCGCGCCTGCGCCCGACAAATATCTGGGTTTGATCGGCGAATACGGTCCCGATTACGACACGCTTTACATTTTTGAACGCGACGACAAATTGTGGGCGTTGATCGAACAATTCGAGTTTGATCCGCTCGAACAAGTGTCCGAAAATATTTTCAATTTTCCGAAACGCGGACTTTACAACGGCGAACAGCTTGTTTTCAAACGCGATAAATCAGGACGCGCCACGGAAGTCGCCGCCGCCAACGTCGTTTTCAAACGCCGTCAAGTCGGACCCGAAGAAGGCGCGCAACAGTTGAAAATCAAGCCTCTGCGTCCCGTCAGCGAATTGTTAAAAGAAGCACTTCCCGCAACGCCGCCAAAGGAAATCGGCGATTTTCGCCCGACTGATCTGGTCGAATTAACCGCGCTTGACCCGACCATCAAACTCGACATCCGATATGCTACGACCAATAATTTTGCCGGCACTGTATTTTATTCGCAAGCGAGAGCGTTTATGCAGCGCCCGGCTGCCGAAGCCGTCGCCCGCGTCAATCAAAAGCTGCACGCTTTGGGTTACGGGCTGCTCGTTCACGACGCTTACCGCCCGTGGTATGTCACGAAAGTTTTCTGGGACGCGATGCCCGACGATAAAAAGATTTTCGTCGCCGACCCGTCGCAGGGTTCGCGCCACAATCGCGGGGCGGCGGTTGATTTATCGCTCTACGATTTAAAGACGGGAAAACCAATCGAAATGGTCGGCACTTACGACGAAACGACCGACCGCGCGTATCCCGATTATCCCGGCGGCACGTCTTTGGAGAGATGGCATCGAAAACTTTTGCGCGACGCGATGGAAAGCGAAGGTTTTACCGTCTATGAAGCCGAATGGTGGCATTTTGACTACAAAGATTGGCGCAGTTATAAAATCGGAAATGTACGCTTCGAGGAAATCGGGCGAAAATAAATTCTACGAATGATTTATTTAAGAAAATAGGGTTGTAGAATGCACCAAATTTAAAATGAAACTCTAACGCTCTTAAATCGCAAAAACTCAAATTTTTAGAATTTAATTTGAAGTGTAGAAATCTCTGGACTTTACACGGAAATAATGATAAAAAACTATTACAAATCTTTGTTGTTAATCCAAACAAACAAAACTACCGGAATAAATCGAAAATAGCGATTGTCATTTTCGTTTGAAACTTAAATAAAATGATTTACGGCGGGCATTTTCGCGTCGAAACGATGCTCAGGCAAGTGTGCAGTTTGCGCTCCGATCTTTGAGCGGCAGTCGTAAAGTTTCGATAAAATTATGAATCAACCGAAAGCAATTGCGATAATTTTTCTCTTTGTGCTGATCAGTGCGGCGTGTCGGCAAACCGCCGTCAATGAGCAAAATCGAGATATTTCGGCAAGCAGTCCGGCGACAAATTCAGCGAAAATTCCCGACCGCAAATAAAGAAATTGATTTTAGCAACGCGAAAATTCTTTTAGGAAATTATCCGAGTCCGTCGGCGGACGAAACTCAAACCTTCGCGCAATAAAACCAATAATTACAAAATTTATCATCATTCCGACATTATTCTTTTGCGTTTCATCAACAATGCGAAAGATTTGGATTTACGCTCAAGGAAATTTCGGAAATTTTAAACGAAGCCGAGCGCGGAATTTCGCCGTGTCCGCTTGTAAGGGAGATTATAGAAAAACGGATTAAGGAAAATAAAGAGAAAATGCGGCAGATGCAGGAGCTTCAAATTAAAATGGAAAAGGCGCGAAAAGATTGGGCAAAAATGGAGGATGCTCTGCCGAATGGTCTTTCGGTTTGCCATCTTATCGAATCAATCGCCGATTAAATTAAAATCGCGCTTGACTTGATAGTGACCCTCAGGTTGTAAAATAAAACCGAAAAGTCGAAATATTTGAAATTGTTCAAATATTCAGAGGCTTTTCATAATTTTGAACTCCGGGAGGAAATAAAAATGGCTCAACAAAATATGGAGCAATGTATAGATAATTGTTTGGAATGTTACCGCGTTTGTTTGGAAACACTTACGTATTGTCTGGAAAAAGGCGGCAAACACGCAGAAGCAGGACATATCAAGACGCTGACGGATTGCGTGGAAACGTGCAATCAGTCGGCGAATTTTATGATTCGCAAATCTGAAATGCACGAAAAAAACTGCGGCGTTTGCGCCGAAGCGTGTCGCCGGTGTGCCGAAGAATGCGAAAAAATGGCTGACGACGCGCAGATGCAAAAATGTGCCGAAGTTTGTCGCCGCTGCGCCGAAAGCTGTGAAGAAATGGCTTCAGGCTCATCAGCAGCCACTGTTTAAATTAACAAAAGCGTTTTTTAGCAAGGAGTTTTGTAAAGACTTTCCACCGAGATTCGCTTTAAAATTTTCTATAAAAGTTTGAGATTTTTACGAACAAGGGAGATGGAACTGAAAATTAAGAGTTATTTAATTTTTGGCGCAATCGGTTGTTTATTAAGCGTTTTGTCGCTGACTTTTTCGTTCGTTGCGGCGGCGCAGAACAGGTTAAATATCGAGCGCAAAGAAGGAAGTGATTTGCAGTCGAAATCGCTCGAACGGCGTAATGAGGAACGAAAATTTTATGAAAAACAAATAAGGAGGAAGCAGCAATGAACAATGAAACAAAAATGAAAAATGATGTGAAGATCAATCATGAAATTGGAACAAAAGATGAATTAAAAGTGAAAGACAATTTTGAACACAAGACGGAAAAAGACAAGCATTATGACAGGCAGTTATGCTCGATTCGCCGCGATGATTGCGACTTCGACAGCCGTAATGTTCGGTTTGATGTATCTGAACACTTATGCTTTAGACCACGTTTATTGTGGACGCGCTCGACCGCGCCGGATATTCAGTCGCATAAAAAAGTGTGTTTGAAAGTTTAAAAAACGAATAAATAGGAAAATATTCCATCGCAGATAAATATGAATAAAAACCGGTATTCATTGGAATTATCCGGTTTCATCTGCGTTTATTTGTGGTAAAAATAATTTTTTATTAATTAGGGAGTGAAAAATGGCGGTAACAACGAAAGTCAAAGACCCGGTGTGCGGGATGGTAATTGATGAAAAAACGGCTCGCGGCACGAGTGAATTTCAGGGCGAAATGTATCACTTCTGCTCGGAAAACTGTCTTGAAACTTTCAATCAAAATCCGGCTGAATACGCGGCAGACGCTAAAGAAGAGGTCTTGCCGTCCGCCGTAAATAAAGCAATGCCGGCAGCAGCGACAGGAAAGCACGATCATTTGAGCGCGAACGGCGCGGGTGAGCGCGTGGATTTGCCGATTACGGGAATGACCTGCGCGGCGTGCGCCAATCGCATCGAAAAACAGTTGAAAAAGCAGACCGGCGTTGACGGTGCTTCGGTTAATTTCGCCACCTCAAAGGCGACGGTTAATTATAATCCAGAAAAAACGAGCGTTTCAAACTTGATCCAAACGGTCAAAGATGTCGGCTACGACACGGCGGGAACGGGTAAGGTTGAGTTTGTCGTTAACGATTCGATGCGCCCTTCGGGTTCGGGAGCGCAGCTTGAAAATCGGCTTTTAAAACTGCGCGGCGTAGTTAAAGCCGATTTTAATCTGGCGACAATGCAGGTCGTCGTCGAATATCTGTCCTATATCGCCGATAGAAAAGCGATTCGGGCGGCAATCGAAGATTTCGGTTACATAGTGCGCGAAGTTTCCGGCACAGGCGACGCGGCTGAAGATTCGCTGGAGCAGGCGCACGCCGACGAATACGCGGAATTGAAAAAGAAATTTTGGATCGCCGCTATTCTATCCGCGCCGGTTTTGATAATTGCGATGTCGCACGGGCGCATCGCGTTTTTGAATTTTCCGGGTGTCAACTGGCTGCAATTAGCTTTGACAATTCCGGTGGTTTTTTATTGCGGACGGCAGTTTTATCTCGGCTCGTGGGCGGCTTTCCGGCATCGCGCCGCTGATATGAACACCTTAATTGCAACGGGAACGGGCGCGGCGTTTATTTATTCAATTTTGGCAACCGTTTTTCCGTCATTTTTTGCCGGTGCGACGGTGATGAATATGCCGGAAACGGGTGCGATGACGGGCGTTCCCGTTTATTTTGAAGCGGCGAGCGTTATTATTGCTTTGATTTTGCTGGGCAGAATGATGGAAGCGCGGGCGAAAGGACAAACCGGCGCGGCGATCAAAAAACTCGTCGGTTTGCAGGCTAAAACAGCTCGCGTGGTGCGCGACGGCAAGGAAATCGAGATTGAAACTGAAGAAGTTGTCCCCGGCGATGTTGTTTTAGTGCGTCCGGGCGAGAAAATTCCGGTGGACGGCATTTTAACCGAGGGTTCATCGGCGATTGACGAATCAATGTTGACGGGCGAAAGTATTCCGGTTGAAAAGAAAACGGGCGACGAGATTTTCGGCGCGACGATCAACAAAACCGGCGCGTTTTCCTTTAAAGCAACAAAAGTCGGGAAAGATACGGCGTTGCAGCAAATCGTCAAATTGGTTCAGGACTCGCAAGGCTCGAAACCGCCGATTGCCAGACTCGCCGACACGATCAGCGGCATTTTTACGCCGATTGTCATTTGTATTGCGATTGCGACATTTGTTATTTGGTTTGTCGCCGCATCGCCGGAAATTAGATTTACGATGGCACTTGTTAATTTCGTTTCCGTTTTAATTATCGCCTGCCCGTGCGCTCTGGGTTTGGCGACTCCGACGGCGATTATGGTCGGCACGGGACGCGGCGCGGAAAACGGAATTTTAATCAAAGGCGGCGATTCGCTGGAAACGGCGCACAAATTAAACACGATTGTTTTAGATAAAACCGGCACGATTACCAGAGGCGAACCGTCTTTGACCGATGTCGTCGTATCAGACGGTTTCTTGGAAAATGATTTCTTAAAAATTGTTGCATCGGCTGAAAAATTAAGCGAACATCCGTTAGCGGCGGCAATCGTGCGCGGCGCGGAAAGTCGAAACTTACAATTTGAGAAGCCGGAGAATTTCAACGCGCTCGAAGGTCGCGGCATAGAAGCACGGGTTTCCGGCAAAGATTTACTGCTCGGAAATTTGCGGTTGATGAATGAACGAAAAATCGAATTAAACGGCGCGGAAACAACGGTCGAAAAACTCGCTTCGGAAGGCAAAACGCCGATGTTTGCGGCGATTGATGATAAATTCGCCGGAATCGTCGCCGTTGCCGATACAATCAAGCCGGAATCAAAAGACGCGATTCACGCTCTTCAAAATCTCGGTTTGGAAGTCGTGATGATGACCGGCGACAATCGTCGAACGGCGGAAGCGGTCGCCGCCGAAGTTGGCATCAAACGGGTTTTAGCAGAAGTTTTGCCCGAAGGAAAATCCGGCGAAATAATGCGTCTGCAAGCCGAAAAGAAAACAGTGGGAATGGTCGGCGACGGCATTAACGACGCGCCCGCGCTCGCGCAAGTCGATGTCGGCATCGCTATCGGAACGGGAACGGACGTGGCAATCGAAGCGAGCGACATCACGCTTATCAAAGGCGATTTGCGCGGCGTGGTAACGGCGATTGCTTTGTCAAAAGCGACGATTCGCTCGGTCAAACAAAACCTTTTCTGGGCTTTTGTTTACAACGTCATCGGCATTCCGATTGCCGCCGGACTGCTTTATCCTTTTTTCGGCATACTGCTTTCGCCCGTTCTGGCAAGCGCGGCGATGTCGTTGTCGAGCGTTTCGGTAGTTGCCAACAGTTTGCGGCTTCGTTCTTTTCACGCGCCGCAAGTTTGAAAACGGAAGAAATTTAGCCGCCGATAGACACAGACAAGAAAAAAGATTTCATTTTTATAAATTTTCTTGTTAGGTTTTTGATTTATCCTTGTTCATCGGTGTCAATTGGTGATAAAAAGCTGCTTTGATTTTGGAGTAAAATTTATGGATACGACGGAAATTTTGGTAATTATCGGCGGCGTTGTTTTGATTGTATTCGTGCTGTGGTATTTTTTCGGTGAACGCGAACAGGTTGCCGCCGAACAAAACGAATCCGGCTTGCAGGAGGTAAAAATAACGGTTAGAGGCGGTTATTCGCCCGATGTCATCGTCGTCAAAAAAGGCACGCCCGTGCGTCTGAACTTTTACCGCGACGAAACCGCTTCGTGCAGCGAGCAAGTCGTGTTCGGCGACTTCGGAATCGTCAAAGATTTGCCCGCGTTTAAAACCACGCCGATTGAATTTACGCCCGACAAAACGGGCGAATTTACCTTTGCCTGCGGAATGAATATGCTGCGCGGCAAATTGATTGTCGAGTCAAATTGACGGCGAAAAAACATTCGTTGTCTGTAAATATGTGCTTTCCAAAAGCGTTTCTAACCTTTAATCAGCTAATAAAATATCTATTTTAAGAAGCATACGGTTCGCTTGATAAATGGGTCTATGGCGGTTAAGCTAAACAGAAAATCTAGTTTCTT
>JBDTSO010000169.1:0-6795 GCA_039931085.1 Acidobacteriota bacterium
TATAATTTTTACTCCTAAAAAATTTGTAATCTGAAAGGACAAACGACGAATTTGTCGAAAAGTTCTTTGAAAATTTGAATTTACAAAAATTTGTTCAACAAAACAAGAATAAAATTAGCTAATAAAAAGATTTCTTTGGATTTATTTATGTGCAAAAAAGTAGAATTGGACAGCTTGCGCGATTCCGATAATCAAACCGAACAACGCGCCGAAAAGTTCGATTTTTCGCAGATGTTCCTTGGCAACGGATAAAACCAACGCTTCGAGTTTTTCCGACGGATAATTGTTGATTTTTTCGCGCACCACGCCGCCGATGTCGAATTCTTTAATCGCTTCGGGCAATTTTTCTTTGGCGGCTGAAATAATAGTTTCCGTAAGAGATTTTCCGGCGTTGCGAACTTTTTCTTCGGAAATATGATCGGAAAGTTTCCCGATTGGTGCGGCGAGAAATTTTTCGATTTGTCTTGAAAGCACAGAATTGATGATTTGGGATGTTTCATCACGAGAGAGTATGCCGATTAAGCCGTTTGCGAGCAGTTTTTTGAGCTTTTCTTCCGATTCAGGATGTAAGGTTTGCAAAACCGCATCAATGCTGTGCGGGCGCAGTTTTTCGAGCGTGTCGGTCAGATAAGCGGAAACTGAATTCATCATTTCGTCGCCCTGCAAAAGTAGCAAAATGCGTTTTGAAATTTGTCCTTTGAGCATTTCAAGCTGTTCGGGCGCGATATTACCGATAATTTCGGGAAACGGACGCGCCATCGCATTGTCAATCGAATTATTTATAAAATTAAAGGCTTCGCCGGTAAAAAAATCACCGCGCAAAGTTTCCTCGATTCGCTTCGGCACACTTTCATTAACCAAATCATCAACTTCTTTCAAAAGATTATCACGCGACACGAACATTTTTTTAAAGAAAGGCAACTGCTCATAGTAGTTGTGAACTTCGCTTTTAATAAGTGCGCCGATTTGGTTGCGGGTGCGTTCCGCAGTCGCAATTTCAGCCAATTGATGAACAATCGGCTCAATTTGTCCGACGGCTTTTTCCTTCAAAAGCGCGACGGCATCATCGGTGAACATTTCGCCGAGCGGAGTTTGCGTGTTTGTCAGATCGTCAATGCGGCGGCTGATAAAATCGCGGATTTTTTGTTCGAGTGCCGGTTCTTTGACGGCGGAACGAATCCGCGTCTCCAGAAATCCGAGAATTTTATTAAATGTTTCCTCGTCAAAAGTTTCGGAAATCCGGCGCGACAAAAATTCGTCAACGCGCCGCTCGACAAAACCGCCGATTGATTGGACGGTTTCCTCGCTTTTTAAAACATTTTCGATGTGTTCAAAAATTTTTAATTGGAGGGAAGAAATCGTGTCTAAAATAGGTTCACGAACATTTGCGGGAAGAGTTTCAATCAGCGACGGATAATTTTGCGAGAGTAAATCTTCCGTGTAGGAATTAACGACACTTTCGATTTTTCGGTTCAAAAAGCCTTTGCCGAAAAGTTCTTCGATAATAGTTTCTTGGGAGACGAGTTCTTCGCCGACGGCTTTTCCGATAGCGTCCGCCAAACGATCTCGATGACGCGGAATCATTCCCTGCGGAAAAATCGTCAAACCTAAAAACTTGATCGGATTACGCGGACGAAAAAGCATTCGCACGGCAAGCCACGCGCCCAAATATCCGTGAATCGTCGCAAAAAGTATCAGGGACGCGATTTGAACGCCCAGATGACTGAAAAAATTTCCTAAAACTTCCATTTCAAAGTTAGTTTAAAGTTCCAAGTTTAAGGTTCAAAGTTAAGATTTCGCAATAAACTTTGAACCTTAAACTTGGAACTTTGAACTCCTAAAAGACTTGAAAACCTTTCGATTTTAAACAAAAATCGGAAAATTCCTTCAGCCATTCATAATCTGCGCTGTAATTTTTCCATTGTTCGTCTTCGTCGCGGTAAAGCGTTCCGTCGTCGGGTTTATCGGTGATTGACAAATCCATAAAAATACGTTTGTTCGGCTCTAATTTCGGCAGAATTTCATCGCGGATTTTTTCGCCGATTTCATGCACGTCTTCGCGGGAAACTTTTGCACCGGTGGCGTTGTAATTCATTTGCCGCACTTTTCCTTCGTCAACAATATCAAAACTTTTGATAATTTCGAGCGTCGTTTTCCAATTCCAGACGTTGGCGCGAAACTCATAATTTTCAGAACCTAAATCAATCAAAGTAAAACTCATAATTTTCTCCAAATAAATGCTAAACGTGAAAGCCGATTGAGTCAATAAAGTTTTTAGGAAGTTTTAATTTGGAAAAGTTAGCGATATAATTCCCAAAAAGTTTTTCGGAAATTTATGAACAAAGAAAAATATCTTTGTCGAATCGGGATTGAAAAATCCGATATTCAGGCAAATTTAGAAAATCTAAAACTTTTGCAGAAACATCATTTATTGAAAATTCCTTTTGAAAATCTCGATATTCATTGGAAAAATCCGATTATTTTGAACGGAAAATTATTTTACCGGAAAATTGTCGAAGAACACAGAGGCGGTTTTTGCTACGAATTGAACGGTTTATTCTACAAATTGCTCAAAACAATCGGTTTCCAAAGCAAAATAGTATCGGCAAAAGTGAGCAGCGGCGAAGGCAATTTTGGCGCAGAGTTTGACCATCTGGCAATTTTGACGGATATTGACGGCGAAGAATTTCTAGTTGATGTCGGTTTCGGAGATTTTACCGCAGAGCCTTTGAGATTTGTTTTGGACGTTGAACAAAAGGACGAAACAGGCATATTTTCGATTAGAAAATTTGACGAATATTATTTTGAAGTAATCAAAAAAGACAGCGGCGATTGGAAAAGTGAATACATTTTCACAATTTTGCCGCGTGATTTAGCGGAATTCACGGAAATGTGCGATTTTCACCAAACTTCGCCCGAATCGCATTTTACACGAGGCAAAGTTTGTTCGCTGATGACTAATGAAGGTCGTAAAACATTGACCGTTAAAAAGTTTATCGAAACAAAAAGCGGTCAAAAAAACGAAATTGATGTTGAGTCGGATGAAGAATTTAACAGCATTTTAGAGCGCGAATTTCATATCAAGCCGAATTTTTGGCAAAAATAATCAGGCTTTTATTCATTTTATCGGTGTTTATATCTCAAAATCTCTGTGGCTGATTTTACTTTCACGGTTTATAATCACTTTTCAAAATTATTATGACAGAATCAATTTCATATTCGGACGCAGGTGTTTCGATAGATAACGCCAACAAAACGGTGGCAAAAATCAAAGATTTTGCCAAAAGCACTTTTAATGCGCGGACTTTAACGGAAATCGGAAGTTTCGGCGGAATGTTCGATGCGAAATTCAGCGAAATGTCCGCGCCGATTCTAGTTGCTTCGGCGGACGGAGTTGGCACGAAACTAAAAATCGCTTTTCTTGCAAATGTTCACGACACAATCGGACGAGACCTCGTAAATCATTGTGTAAATGATATTTTAGTGCAAGGAGCGCGTCCCTTATTTTTTCTCGATTATTTTGCAACGGGGAAACTTTCGCCGAATATTGCAGCTTCGGTAGTTGAAGGAATTTCGATTGCCTGTAGAGAAAATAACTGCGCTTTGCTGGGCGGCGAAACTGCCGAAATGCCCGGTTTTTACGCCGATGGCGAATATGATTTGGCTGGTTTTATAGTTGGCATAGTTGACCGCGAAAAAGTCATTGACGGCAAAAATATCATAGCGAGCGATGTTGTTTTGGCTTTGGAATCAAACGGTTTGCATACGAACGGTTATTCACTGGCGAGAAAACTATTTTTTGAAGTCGGCGGCTATAAAATTGATTCTGAAGTTAACGGTAAAACTCTCGAAGATGCGCTTCTTAAACCACATCGAAGCTATTACAAACAGCTTTCTGCTTTAATTGACAAAAAAAAGATAAAAGGTTTAGCGCATATCACCGGCGGCGGTTTACTTGAAAATATTCCGCGAATCTTGCCGGAAAATGTTTCGGTTGATATAAAACGCGGAACGTGGAATGAACTCCCGATTTTCGGTGTGATGCAAAGACTTGGAAATATTGAAGATAAAGAAATGTTTCGCACTTTTAATATGGGCGTGGGAATGGCAATTATTTGTGCTGAAAGCGAAAAAGAAGGTATAATTTCGCATATTGAGGAGTTTGGCGAAAGGTGTTTTGAAATCGGGCGCGTTGTTCAGGGTAAAAAGGAAGTTTTTATATCTTAGCAAAAATATACTGCCAAAAATCCAAACTTCCTAAATTTTCTCATTTTTTACTTCAACGCGGCGGCGCATTTCCGCCATCAATTCTTCATCGCTCAAAGCCATAACGTGCGGCGCATCAAGATTTGCCGTCAAAGACGGAGTTTGCAATTCCTTTTTTTTCTGCTCAATTCTGTCTTCTTCTTCGGCTTCGCGTAATCCGTCTTTAAAGGCTTTTTGCGTTTGTCCGAGCGATTTTGCCAGTTGCGGCAAACGGCTCGCGCCGAACAGCAGGAAAATAATAGCGACGACAAAAATTATTTGCGTCGGACTGTCGAAAATAAAAAGTATAAATGGTTGAATCATATATATTCCTGTAAATTTACTGTTTCACTTCCGCGCGGCGGCGCATTTCCGCCATTATTTCCTCATCGCTCATAGCTGAAATTTGAGGCGGCGGTGCTGTTGTCGTCGGACTAATAAGTTTTTGCTCCTGTTCAAGACGATCTTCTTCTTCGGCTTCGCGTATTCCTTCTTTGAAGGCTTTACGGGTTTGTCCGAGCGATTTCGCCAGTTGCGGCAGACGGCTTGCGCCGAAAAGTAAAAACAAAACGGCGACGATCAAAATGATTTCTGTTGTTCCAAGACCCATAATTTTATCCTTCTGTATTTCCTTTGACGCTTAAATTTAATTAAAAGTTGGCGCGTCAGTTGTTTTCCATAATACAGTTATTTCCGTCAAGTTTCATCTATTTCAAAAAATACCGAAAAATTTTCTCCTGCTCGTTTCGATTTAACTTTTATTTTCCTTAAATTTGTCCATTGCTTCGACGAGCGCGGAAGTAATTCCTTTTTCCGAAATCGAATGTCCGGCATCGGGAATAATCTGCAAATCGGCTTCGGGAAAGGCTTTGTGCAACTCCCACGCGCTGACCGAAGGACACACGACATCATAACGACCTTGCACGATGACGGTCGGAATGTGGCGGATTTTATCAATATTTTCGATTAAATAGTTCTCCGTCAGGAAAAACGAATTGTTCATAAAGTAATGACATTCAATTTTTGCCAGAGCCAGAGCATCTTCTTCGCCTTCCCAATGTTCCATTAAACCCTTGTCGGGAAAGAGTTTCGAGGTTGAACCTTCCCAAACGCTCCACGCCCGCGCCGCTGAAAGCTGTGTTTTTTTGTCGTCGCTCGTCAAACGCTTGTGATAAGCCTTCATAAAATCACCTCGCTCGTCTTCGGGAATTTCATTCCGATAGCGTTCCCAAAAATCAGGAAAAATCTCGCTCGCGCCATATTGGTAAAACCACTGCAATTCTTTTTTGCGAGTCAGAAAAATGCCGCGCAAAATCAAACCCGAACATCTGTCAGGATGTGTTTCGGCATAAGCCAAACTCAAAGTGCTGCCCCACGAACCGCCGAAAACAAACCATTTGTCAACATTAAATTTCTCGCGCAAAGTTTCAATATCATCAATCAAATCCCAAGTCGTATTTTCGCGCAAATCAGCGTGCGGCGTAGATTTTCCCGAACCGCGCTGATCGAAAAGAATGATGTGATATGCTTCGGGATCGAAAAAACGACGATACATCGGAATCAATCCGCCGCCGGGTCCGCCGTGCAGAAAAATGACGGGAATTCCGTTTTCATTTCCGCAGCGTTCGTAGTAAATTTCGTGAATGTCGGAAACTTTCAGCTTTCCCGAATCAAACGGCTCAATTTCTGGATAAAGTGTTTTCATAATGCGAATGATACAAAACTAAATTTAATCATTCAAATAATTTATCGTAATTGGTAAAATTTTTTACAAAAGCACAAATTCTTCATTCATTATACAATTTAAATTTTGTTCAATTTTTACAAGTTTTTGTGCAAATTCAATAATTCAAGCTCGTCCTATGATTGAAGTTAGTTATTTTTGGCACCGTGATTGCAGATAAGTAATAAATAACTGTTTGATGTATTGATTAGATACTCAAAGGTTTTTAAGGTTAGATATTGGAAGTAGCAGTATGACAAAGAAAGTTCTCATCGTTGAAGATTATGAAGACACCCGCGAATTTATGAAATTTTTGCTGGAAAGTTACGGTTATCAGGTTATTGAAGCAGCAGACGGAATTGAAGCTGTTGATCTGGCGAAAAATCAAGCACCCGATCTGATTTTAATGGATATTTCACTGCCGGTCGTTGATGGTTTGACAGCCACGCGGACTATCAGAGAATGCAATTCTAAAGCGCAAATGCCGATAATTGCCGTTACCGCTTTTGGAAAGAATTTTTATAATAAAGCAATTGAAGCCGGATGTAATGATTTGATAGACAAGCCGGTTGATTTTGATGTGCTTGAGCCGATTTTAACTCATTATCTCGCATAAGATTTTATCTGAGCGACAAATAATTCGGTTGAAGCTGTTTGATATTCAAACAGCTTTTTCAATTTGGTTTTAAAGTTTAATTATATTGATGTGTTTAGGATTTTTCTTAGAGTCTGTTTAAATTTTCAAGAAGACAGTTGTTTAAGCATAATGCGGATCATTGCCAATTGGATAACTGCCTTTGAAACATCCGTGTTTTCTTCATAGTCTT
>JBDTSO010000170.1:0-6703 GCA_039931085.1 Acidobacteriota bacterium
TTATTATGACAAACAAAATTCGCAAAGCAGTTTTTCCCGCCGCCGGTTTGGGAACAAGGTTTTTGCCGGCAACCAAGGCTTCGCCAAAAGAGATGCTGCCGTTGGTTGATAAACCGCTGATTCAATATGCGATTGAAGAAGCGGTGGCAAGCGGCATTGAGTCAATCTTGATCATTACGAGCCGCGATAAAACAGCTATCGAAGATCATTTTGATATATCTTTTGAACTCGAACACACACTTAAAGAGCGCGGCAAAGATGAATTGTTTGAGCAAGTTCGCGCCATCGCCAATATCGCGCAGATAAATTACACGCGCCAACAGCAGGCGTTGGGTTTAGGACACGCGATTTATCAGGCAAAAGATTTTGCCAGCGACGAACCGTTCGCCGTCCTTCTCGCCGACGACGTGATGGATTGCGAAACGCCCGCGCTCAAACAATTGATTGATGTTTATGAAAAATACAACGCGCCGGTGATGGCGACGATGCAGATTAAAGGCGAAGCGATTTCGCGGTTCGGCGTGATTGACGCGGAAGAAGTCGAACCGAATGTTTTTAAAATCAAAAACGTCATCGAAAAACCTAAATTTGAAGACGCGCCTTCAGATATGGCGGTCATCGGACGTTACATCTTTACGCCGGAACTTTTCGGCGCGTTGGAAAACACCAAACCCGGCGCGGGCGGCGAAATTCAAGTCGCTGACGCAATGCGTCAACTGCTCGACGAGGGCAAACCTTTTTACGCCGTCAAACTCGATGGAACACGCCACGACGCGGGCGACAAACTCGGTTTTTTAATCGCCACCGTTGAATTCGCGCTCAAACGCAAAGATTTAGGCGCGGATTTTCGTGAATATCTGAAATCTTTGAAGTTAAGTTGATCTTTTTAACCGCGAAACACGCGAAATGCACGAAAAAAAGATAAAAAATTTTCTTTGTTTTAATTTTAGCGCACTTTGCGTGTTTCGCTGTTAATTTCTCAGACCGAATAATTCTTTGCCGTTTCTTTAAATTCAGCGATTTGTCCGGCAATCCAAATTTCATCTTTTCCTAATTCCCGCGCCATAATTTCCGCCACTTTCGGCGCGATTTCGACGGCGGTTTTCGCGTCCAGAAATAAAATCCGAAGCCGCCGCGCCAAAATATCTTCGATGGTTCGCGCCATCTCAAAACGCACCGCCCAAACAATTTCCGCCAAACAATATGGCAAATTTTCGTGCAGTTTTTTCGCCAATTTCGGATTTTCCTCAATCATTTGTTGGATGTTTTTCGCATCAGTGCCGTAAATTGATAAATCGCCGAATCGTTCCGCATTTTGACAAAAACCGTGAATTTTTAAATTTTCAGTAATTGATTTTTCGTCCGGCAAATCAGCAATTTTCAACGCTTGATTAACCGCGTCTTCCGCCATTTTTCGATATGTCGTCCATTTTCCGCCCGTGATTGTCAGCAAATTCGATTCATCAATTTCTATTGTGTGATCGCGCGAAAGTTTAGCGGTATTTTTTGAGTTTGAATTTTTTACAAGCGGACGAATGCCTGCAAAAACGCTTAAAACGTCTTCGCGTGTCGGCGATTCCGTCAAATAATTTCCGGCAGTTTTCAAAATAAATTCAATTTCCTTTTCAAATGCTTTCGGTTCGAGTTCCGCCTTTTCAACGGGCGTGTCGGTCGTGCCGACGAGAGTTTTTCCGTGCCACGGAATTGCAAACAAGACGCGCCCATCGCTTGTTTTCGGAATCATCAATGCAGTGGAATCCGGCATAAATTTTTTGTCGAAGACGAGATGAATTCCCTGACTGGGCGCGATTAATTTTTCTGATTTTTCATCGGAAAATCGGCGAACTTCATCACAAAACGCGCCCGCCGCGTTGATGACGACTTTTGCTTTTGCCTCATAAATTATGCCTGATTCTGCGTCTTGAAAATTTACGCCGTCAATTTTATTTTCCGAATTTTTGTTGAGCGCGAAAACTCTCGCGTAATTCAAAACCGCCGCGTTTCGATTGACCGCCGTCGAAACGAGATTTGTCAAAAGCCGTGTGTCGTCAAACTGTCCGTCAAAATATGAAACTCCGCCGCACAGTTTTTTTTGTTTGATATTTGAAAGCCGTTTGATAGTTTCAACATTCGATAAAATTTTCGATTTCCCAAAGCTGCGCTTTCCTGAGAGCAAGTTATAAATTTTCAAACCCGCGCCGTAAAAAAACATTTGCCAAAAACTGTAACACGGAACGATAAAAGCTGTTTTTTTTACGAGATGCGGCGCGTTCCGCAATAAAATCCCGCGTTCTTTCAGTGCTTCAAAAACAAGCGAGATATTGCCTTGCGCCAAATATCTCACGCCGCCGTGAACGAGTTTTGTCGAACGGCTCGAAGTTCCTTTGCCGAAATCGTTTTGTTCCAAAAGCAAAACATCAAACCCGCGCGAAGCCGCATCTACCGCGCAGCCAACGCCGGTCGCGCCGCCGCCGATGATAATAAAATCCCAATCTTTTTCGCGCGTTTTTACGCGATTGAGAATTTCTTCACGAATCATAAAATTTTAAAGTAAAAAGGTAAATCAAACGATAATTTTTTAGAACTTATTATTCTAATTTTCGTAAAATTTCAATGTTAAACAGTTGAAATATTACTCGTTGTTTTCACAACTGCGAAATTTTGGAGTAAGATTCAATTTAGGTTAGCAAATTATTGGAGAAATATAGGGATGTTAAATAAAAAAGTTCAGCAATTTGGAATTTATAAATTTTTGAGCGTTTTGCTCGTCATTTCACTGCTTGCTTTAGCAGGCTGTAAAACAAATCTTTTGAGCGGTCCTGAAGCACCGCCTGCGCCGGATCAGCCGCAAACTCCGCCCGCACCGGTTGTCGTTGACGGAATGCGGACTTCGTATGCCGATATTGTCGGAAAAACTTCGCCGGCGGTCGTGATGATTCGCTCGGAACGCAAAGCTCAAACCGCGCCTCAGCAATTTCCGTTTGGCGACGATCCGATGTTGCGCGAGTTTTTCAAAAATCTTCCGCAACAGCCGCAGCAACAGCAGCGTCCGCAAATCGAGCGCGGACTCGGTTCGGGCGTGATTGTCAGAGCGGACGGCACAATTTTGACAAATCATCACGTCGTTGACGGCGCGGAGAAAATTACCGTGCAGATGAATGACAATAAAACTTTCGATGCCAAAGTCATCGGTTCTGATCCGCCGAGCGATTTGGCGGTTTTGAAAATCGAAGGCGAAAATCTGCCGTTTTTGAATTTAGGAAATTCGGACAATGTTCGCATCGGCGATATTGTTCTGGCAATCGGAAATCCGCTGGGCATCGGACAAACCGTCACGGCGGGAATTATTTCCGCCAAAGGTCGGCAAACCGGTTTGAGCGACGGCAGTTTTCAGGATTTCTTGCAAACGGATGCTCCGATAAATCGCGGGAACTCCGGCGGCGCGTTGATAAATTTGACCGGCGAACTGATCGGCATTAACTCGCAAATCGTTTCCGAACAAGGCGGCGGCAACATCGGCATCGGCTTTTCGATTCCGTCGAATATGGCAAAATCCGTGATGGAACAGCTTTTGAAAGACGGCAAAGTTCACCGCGGAATGCTCGGAGTCGGCATCCAACCGCTAACTGACGATCTTGCCGGAAAGTTTAATGCTAAAGATACAAATGGTGTTCTGATAAATGACGTTAAAAAAGACAGTGCGGCGGAAAAAGCCGGGATTAAACGGGACGACATAATTGTTTCCATAAACGGCGAAAAAGTTGAAGATCCGAATACACTTCGCAACAAAGTCGCCGGCACAATGCCCGGAACGGAGATAAAAGTAACAGTTTTGCGCGACGGCAAAGAACAGGAATTAACCGCTAAAGTTGACGAACTCAAAACTGAAGGCGTAAAACCCGACAGTTCCAATCAAAACAATAGTGAACCCGACAATTTAACTGACAGCGGCAAACTCGGGCTCAGTTTGCAGCCGCTGACACCGCAAACGGCGAAACAGTTAAATCTTCCGCCGGATACGCAGGGAGTTGTCGTTACGGACGTTGACCAAAACGGCGCGGCGGCAGAAACCGGCATTACGCGCGGCGATGTAATTTTGGAACTTGACCGGCAAGTTGTCAACTCGCTCGAAGATGTGAAATCAGCTCTTGATAAATCGGGCGACAAACCTATTCTATTGCTGATTTCGCGGAAAGGTCAGACGATTTATTTGACTGTTACACCAAAATAAATTTTGATTTTTGAAACAAAGAGGTCGTAAGTTTTTCAAAACTTACGACCTCTTTTATTTCGTATCAACAGTTTATGAGGAGTTCTAAGAAATCTATGGTTAGATTTACCGATTCTATTTTTCCTTGGCGATCAAACGCTCATTCACTCCGAAGGATGAAAGTCCTAGTCGCATTATCTAATACCAAAACCATTTTAATTGGTGTTTTAAGTCAGAACCGTCTGCGGTAGCGGACGGTTGAAGATTATCTTTTGAACTTTTGATAAACGGCTCAAATCGCTAAGTTAAACCGTCCGCTACCGCAGACGGTTCTGACCTGCATAGCAAACCTTCTCAATTGGTTTTGGTATAATTAAAAAAGCGGGCAAGAAAACTTCGCCCGCCAGGATTAAGAACCATCATCATTCTATTACCAATTTGCATAAATATTTGAGAGAAATTTAGCTGCAAATTAACGTGAATGACTTAAGTTTTATTTATTCATCTACGTTAATTCGCAGGAATAAACCTTGATTTACCGCCCGATTTTCCGTAGGGTAAAGCCGTAAAGTTCAGTTCGGTCAAATCATTTGTAACCAAAAGAACCTGCGGCGTAAAATTATAGCTTTTATGCGTAATTTCAACGATATAAGTTTCACCGGAACCTATTTCTTTAAAGCTAAAATAACCAAATGGGTTAGTCACAGCTATTCGCTTTTCTCCAATTGAATTGGTCAGAACAATTCGTGCGCCTGCAAGACCTCTGCCAAAGGGGGAAATAACTCGCCCTGAAATTGAAACAGGTGCCGCCGTCGTTACATTGCAGTTGATGTCGGAATGCGCCGAAGCGATAACCACGTCCGTCGTTGTGTTGGTAAGTGAATCGGTTACAATGACGTGCAGGGCGTTGACCGTAATGCTGTTCCCGGAAGGAGGCGACGGCGTTTGTTCATTGATAATAATGGTGGTGGTTACCGTAGCGACAGTAGCCGTAATCGTTTGATTAGGCGCACCGGTTACGGTTATGGCTAGCCCGTTGACGCGGAGATTCGTTATCACGGAACTGCCCGTGCAACTCGGCACTCCCGTCACTGAGCATGTGCATTGAGAGTTTGCCGTCAGAACATCGGCGGTAATGATGTTGCCGCCCACCGTCAAATTCGTATCATTGACGGTGGCTGTTGACTGGCTTGAATTCCCGCTGCCTGAAGTTGTTGCGGTGATTGCCCCGGTCGTGATCAAGTTCGGAATAGTACCTGTCAACGTTGTTGCTGTAATCGAGCCGCCTGCGCTCGGCAGAGGACCCGTGTCGGCGACCGTAGTAGTAGCGGCTCCTAACACAGTGGTCACGGTTGACCTAATGCCGGTCGCCTGTCCGCTGAAGGGTCCAGTTGGTAGTGCCGTGCAGTCTATATCAGAATACGCCGAAGCGATAACCACGTCCGTCGTTGTGTTGGTAAGTGAATCGGTTACAATGACGTGCAGGGCGTTGACCGTAATGCTGTTCCCGGAAGGAGGCGACGGCGTTTGTTCATTGATAATAATGGTGGTGGTTACCGTAGCGACAGTAGCCGTAATCGTTTGATTAGGCGCACCGGTTACGGTTATGGCTAGCCCGTTGACGCGGAGATTCGTTATCACGGAACTGCCCGTGCAACTCGGCACTCCCGTCACTGAGCATGTGCATTGAGAGTTTGCCGTCAGAACATCGGCGGTAATGATGTTGCCGCCCACCGTCAAATTCGTATCATTGACGGTGGCTGTTGACTGGCTTGAATTCCCGCTGCCTGAAGTTGTTGCGGTGGAGGTCCCAGCCGTGAGGACACCCGGGATATTAGCTGACACGCCTGACGTTGTAATTGAGCCGCCCGCGCTCGGCAGAGGACCCGTGTCAGTGATTGTAGTAATAACGGGACTTAATCCCAGAACGGTTACGGTTGACCTAATGCCGGTTGCCCGTCCACTATAAGTTTGCGCTTGAGCTTGAGTTGCTGTCCCAAGCGATAAAATTATTATCGCTATTGCACTTAACAACGTAAATAAATTTTTTCTTTTCTTCATAATTCTCCTAATTATCGAAAAACTTCCCTTATCCAAATAAGTTCAATTAATTCTAAGGGAGTGATTTGAACAATTGAATTGCTTCTACAAATGGGGAAAAAATGGGAACCATCCCAAAATTTGTAAATTGCCTGGTGACAATCAAAGATGCCCTTATTGAGAAAAGAGGATAAAATAAGGAAACTAAATTTCTGTCTATACAATTTAATTAAAATATTTCTGAGAGTTTTGATGATTCAAAAATCTAATAACCTCTTTTTACAATATTATGAGTCACTTACGAACGTTTTTAAAAATAAGTAATTTTTAAAAAATAGTCAACAAAAAAAATTATTTTAAAGAGAGGAAAAAATTGTTTTACAAACTGAGTCAGGAATATATACTTTTGCTCGTGTAATGAACAAAGCCAACCCTTATCATAAGATTTGCTCA
>JBDTSO010000171.1:0-6694 GCA_039931085.1 Acidobacteriota bacterium
AATACTGATTCATTCCGCCGTCGGTAAATAATTCGTTGCCGTTGACGAAACTGCTGTCGCTTGATGCGAGAAACGCGACCGCCGCGGCGACTTCTTCGGGTTGTCCGATTCTGCCCAAAGGAACTGCCGAGACGATAAAGTCTTTAAATTGTTTTATTTGTTCCTCATTGTCCAAAATGCCGTCCATAATCGGCGTTTCGGTCGGTCCGGGACTGATGACATTGACGCGAATTTGTCTGTCTTTTAATTCGAGAATCCAGGTTCGTGCGAACGCGCGCACGGCGGCTTTCGACGCGCTGTAAACGCTGAAATTTTCAAATCCGGCAGAAGCCGCCGTCGAAGCGTTTAAAATTATCGAGCCGCCTTCGCTGAAAATCGGCAAAGCCTTTTGCACCGTGAACAAAAGTCCTCGCACATTAACGTCGAAAATATTGTCGAAATGTTCTTCACTGATTTCGCCGATGCGCCCGAATTTACCGATGCCCGCGTTGGCGAAAAGAATGTCAATTTTTCCTTTCTGCTCTTTCACCGTTTGATAAAGCCGATCCAAATCGTCGAGATTTGAAACGTCGCCTTGAACGCCGACCGCGTTTTCGCCGATGACGGCAACCGCCGCGTCGAGTTCGTTTTGTCTGCGTCCGGTTATAAATACGAATGCGCCGTCATCGGCAAGACGTTTCGCCGTCGCCAAACCAATTCCGCTGCTTCCGCCTGTGATTACTGCTATTTTTCCTTCTAATTTACTCATCTTATTTTTCTTAGTTTCCCTTTATTTATGTTACGTAATTGTTACTTTTGCAGTAACAATTACGGTCAAAAAAAGTTAATTCATTTTTATGTCCGCGATAACTTCCGCGAGACTCGTTTCACCCAAACTTCCTTCAAAAGATTTTTGCGCTTTTTCCAAAACTTTGCTCATCACTTTTTCGATATTACAGCTTACCTTGCAAAATTCCTGCGACGGATAATCGTGAATCGCAAATGTTTTCGGCGCGTCCACCGCTTTGTAGATTTCGAGCAGCGAAATATCATCCGCCTTTTTCGCCAGCGAAGTAGAACCTGTTTTTCCGGTCTTCGTCGTCACCAAATTCGCTTTTGACAATTTCGCCATAATTCTTCTGACAAAACTCGGACTAGTATTTACACTCATCGCCAATTGCGTTGATGTGATCTCGCGCTCGCAATTTAGACCGAGAGCGAGAAGCAAATGAACCGCGATTGAAAATTGTGTATTCGTTGCCACAACCGTTACTTTATTAGATACAATTTGGATTTGTCAAATCGGAAATAAATTTTGCAAAGATTTCCCACAAGCTAAAATTCAAAGAAAATTTTCGCCGATCAAATCATCCTTTTGGAAAACCGTGCCGCCGCCGATATGCCGCCGATCCAAAATGATGACTTTCAATCCCGCTTTCGCCAGATAACAAACGCAAGTTGAGCCGCTGTGTCCGCCGCCGATGACGGCGACATCGCAAGTTTTATTCATAGCTGATATTTATCGTCGGTTGGTAAAACAAAAAAACAAGGCGGGAAATATGAAATCTCCCGTCTTGATAAAATCAGAATTGAATATTGCCGTCGCAGATATATTGTCAGGCTTTTTGGGCTTGGTGGTTGGAGTTAAATTCCTTTAAAAATTCGTGAACGAACTGCACCGCCATCGAGCCTTCGCCGACGCTGGAAGCGACGCGCTTGACCGAATCGGAACGCGCGTCGCCGGCGGCGAAAACTCCGGCGCGGCTTGTTTCCAAGTAAAACGGCGGGCGATTTTTTGTCCAGAATTTTGAATCTGCAACGTGCGTTCCGGTTTTGACGAAGCCTTTCGCATCGAGTTCAATTTCCGGCGGCAGCCATTCGGTGCGCGGCGTTGCGCCGATAAATGAGAATACGCCGGAAACTTTTTCGCGGCGCACGCCGCCCGTTTGATTGTTGATTAAATCAACTGCTTCGAGATGCCCGTCGCCGAACATTTCGCTGACTTCCGTATCAATTAAAAGTTCGATGTTTTTCGTTTGATAAATTCTCTGCACCAGATAATCCGACATATTTTTGCCGAGATCGTCGCCTCTGATTAAGAGCAAAACTTTGCGGGCGTTTTGCGAAAGAAAAATGCAGGCTTGTCCGGCGGAATTGCCGCCGCCAACGACGACGACCTGTTCGCCGCCGCAGATTTGCGCTTCCATCTGTGTCGCGGCGTAATACACGCCCGCGCCGTCGAATTTTTCGCGGTTCGGAACGTCAAGTCGGCGATATTCTGCGCCGGTCGCCACGATCAATGCTTTCGCTTTGAATTGCTCGCTGGCGGTCGAAAGAACTGCCAGATTACCGGCAAATTCGAGTTTGACGATCTGCACCGGCAGAACGAGTTCCGCGCCGAATTTTTCGGCTTGGACGGTCGCGCGTCCGGCGAGTTCCGCGCCGGAAAGTCCGGTCGGAAAGCCGAGATAATTTTCGATTTTCGAGCTTGTTCCGGCTTGTCCGCCGGTGGCAATTTGTTCGAGAACGACGGTTGTTAAACCTTCGCTCGCGCCATAGACGGCTGCCGCCAAACCCGCCGGACCGCCGCCGACAATTGCCAAATCGAATGTTTTTCCGGCAACCGAAATATCGCGCCTGATGCCGATGCGACGGGCGAGTTCTTCATTCGACGGATTTTTGAGCAGCCATTGCTGCCCGTAACCGATGACTGGCAAATCGTCTTCGTGAACGTCGAAATATTTAAACAGTGCGCCGATTTTTCCGCCGGATTCGGTGAAATCGAAATAAGTGTAGAGAACGTGATTTTTCGACAAAAAATCCCGAATCCGAAAAGTGTCAACCGAAAAGCGCGAACCGATGACGCTCAAACCCGTAAAATCGTCGCTCTCGCCCAAAGCTCTGAATCTGGCGATAAAAGCCTTCAAAATTAAGTCGCCCAAACCCGGACGCTCGTTGATAATATGGTGCAAATCAACGTCGCAAACTTCATAAACATTGGTTTCGCCGACGGCAATCGCGTCAACATTGGAAGTTCTGCCCGTCAGATTCGACAAATCTCCGGTAAATCCGCCGATCTCGTGAGTCAAGAGTTTTTTCGATTCGCCGGACGAGCGATCAATGATGGCAATCTCGCCGGATTTGACAACGTGAAACTTAAAATCGGTTTCACCAGCGCTAAAAAGTTTCTCGCCATCCTGATAAGTCTTGCATTTGGCAAACTCGGCGACGGTCGCCATCTGCTTTTCGTTCAAAACCGGAAACGCTTCGGGAAATTTTTTCTTAACATCCAGATATTGCATAGCTTTTATTTTTATGCTTTCGCGGCGTTCGGAAACGGCTGAAAGAAAATTTCGTCAACATAACACCAGCCCCAATCTTCGCCCAGCTCGAACGATTTAATAATCGGATGCGTCGTTGCGCGAAAATGTTTCGTCGCGTGTTTGTTTTTAGAATCGTCGCAACAGCCGACGTGACCGCACATCTCGCAAAGGCGTAGATGAACCCAACTGTCGCCCGTTTTCAGACATTCCTCGCAGCCGTTCGGCGTGCGCGGCGCGACGCTGTTTATTTCTTTGATATGTGAACAGGTTTCTGCCATTTTTTCCTCCTAAAAACCGAATGATAAAATAATTCCAAAACGATTCAAAGCTAAATTTCAGGCAAAGCAATTTTTAACTGCCCGAAAACTTCGCCGCGATTTCCGCCACGCGCTTGCCTTGAAATTTCGCCGACGCTATCGCTACTTCATCGGGTTCAAGCTGTGCGTTGTTGGAAACAAATGACGCACCGTAAGGATTTCCCGCCTGAAACTGAATCGGGTCGGCATAACCGGGCGACACAATTATCATATTCCAATGATAAAAAATTGTGTTCATTGACAAAATCGTCGCTTCCTGACCGCCGTGCGCCGTCGCCGTCGTCGTAAATGACGAGCCGATTTTATTCGTCAACGCGCCTTTTGCCCAGAGCGCGCCGGTTTGATCTATAAAATTTTTCAATTGCGCCGCCGGAAGTCCATAGCGCGTCGGCGTACCGAAAATTATCGCGTCCGCCCAAACAAGATCGTCGTTGGTTGCTTTCTCTACGTCGGAAGTTTCCTCACGGTGTTTTTTCCAATTCGGAATATTTCCCCAAACTTCGTCCGGCGCGGTTTCTTTGACTTTTAAAAGCCGAGTTTCCGCGCCCGCCGCTTTCGCACCTTCTTCGACGGCTTGCGCGAGTTTATGCGTCGTTCCCGTTTGACTGTAATAAATGATTGCTACTTTTGCCATTTATGTTTTTTTCTCCTGTTAAATTAAATCTAAACTAAATAATACAAAATTCAAAACCTTTTGAAATCATCACTTGCGATGATTTTTTTCTCATACTTTCGGGTAAGAAAGTTTTTTATTCAAGGCTTCTATATTTGAATATTAAATTTTATTGTATTTTCAAAACGAGCTGATTTTCATTTAAAGCACATCTGTATCAAACTTTTTATTTAGCGAAAAATTTATTCAACTCGGCTTTCGTTTCCGCCGGACGCTGTTCCATCAGCCAATGTCCGGTGTCGTCAAAAGTGATTGACGTGACATTGTCGGCAACAAGTTTCGCCTGAATCGCCAACGCGCCGCCCATCGCTTTGTCGCCTTCGATTGTCAGAACAAGCATTGGCAGTTTGTTTTCGGCAAATTTTCGATTATCCGCCGCGTCCACGGTGTTAAAATTTTTGAACATTTCAAAAGCCGCTCGCATCGCGCCTTCCTGCGCGTAGGATTTGGCGTAGATTTTTCTGTCTGCTTCGGAAAATGTTTCGGGATGCGGTGAAAGCGTCTGCCAGAAATGTTCGAGAAAAATGCGTTCGCGTCCCTTTACTAATTCGAGCGCAATCGGACTTTCGACATAGTGAAAATGCCATAACGCCGGAGTCGTAAAAATCTTTTCCCAAACATCGCCGATACCGGGAATCGGGGCATCGAGAAGCGCGAGTTTTTCGACTTCATTCGGAAATTGCGCGGCGTAAGCATAAGCGACCATCAAACCAATGTCGTGTCCGACGAGATCAATTTTTTCGTAACCCAAAGATTTGACAAGTTCGTGAATATCAACCGCCATCGTCTTTTTGTCGTAACCCGACATTGGGCGCGACGAATCGCCGAGACCACGCATATCCGGCGCAATAATCGTAAAATCTTTGCCGAATTCATCGAACATCGGAATCCACATATGCGAAGTGTCGCCGAATCCGTGAATCAAAACGAGCGGCGTTTTTCCCGTTCCGGCTTTCAAATAATGTATTTTTACGCCATTGACATCCGCCGTTTTTGATTGATAATTTTTGTTTTGCGCGAATATGTTCGCACTAAAAACTAACACCAGCAACAAACCGAAATAAATTTTAATTGTCGCGTTAAAATCCAAATTTCTTTTTTTACTCATTTTATTTATTTTCCTTCAAATCTACATATTCCGTGCCAGTCGGACCGTAGCCGGTGATCTGCACGACGACCGGAGTTTTTCCGGTGCGCGCGAAATGCGCGACGTTCGGCTGTTCGGTGTAAAAACTCCCCGGTGCTAACGCTTTGAGTTTTTTTTCATCAAAGCGCGAACCGTAGCCGATCTGCCAAATTCCCGAAACCACCGTCGCTACGCGGTCGTCGGGATGCGTGTGCGCTTGAATTTTTGTGTTCGCGGGAACTGTTAATTGAATCGTGTATAAACCGTCTTTTGTCGGATCACCTTTCAAAATGCGCGTTTTGATTCCCGAAACTCCAGAAGTTCCCGCACCCGCTTCGTTCGGTGCAATCGCTTCAATTTCCTGCGGAGTCAATCGCAGACCGGAAGAATTATTCTGTGCATTACCAAAAGCCAGAAGAAAAAATAAAGCGAAAACGGTCATCAATAATTTTTTGAAATATTTCATAAATTTTACCTTAATTTTGTCTGCGATTTATTGATGCCGGCGGTCGTATGAAATCGGATAAGAATTGCTTCGGGCTTTAATCATCGGGTCAGCAGGTGCAATTCCACCGGGCAATAAATCGGGTAGAAAAAGCAATGCTCGCTGCGTTGCATCGCTGTCGGGAACCACTTCCGTTATTTCAATTACGCCCAAATCAACGACCTTATTTTTGTCTGACCAGGCGATTGACGGGTCTTCGATTTTGTCGCCCGGCGCGGACAACTGCAATTTGAAATTAAAACGAATCGGCGCGTTCGCTACACGGCGGCGAATTTCTTCCGCCAGATAACCGGGCGCGGCGTTTTTGATTTCGTCGGGCGATAATACTTTAATTCCCGCCTGCGGCTCGAATTGGTAACGCCCGAAAACCGTTTCGCCTTTGTCGTTTGTGAATTTGAAACTATTGACTCCGAAATAAGCAAACGTCGCGTAGGAATCAGGCGGCGGTCCCTGCGATTCGAGAAAATATTTAGCAACCGGATGATTATCTAAATATTTATCAAGCGGTGTCGGTTTTGCCGCTCCCGCCCCGCTTGTGCCAAGTGCGATGAGCAACTGCCGAAATTCGTCGGCAGTTGGTGCCGGAAAACCATTGAATGAATGCCCGACAATATCGGTCGAAGAACCGTCGGGCAAATGAAACTTGATTGACAAGCCGCGCGGATTCGCCAGCGGATTGTTATCGGCAATGTTCGGAATTCCCGTAAAATCCGAAAATCTAATGGTGACGGGAACGCTTTGGAGAAAATGCGGTGCTTTGCTTAAAGTTTT